>NZ_JBNYXT010000021.1:0-87073 GCF_051380795.1 Janthinobacterium leeuwenhoeki | reverse complement strand
TTTCGTTGCTGAATACTCAGCGACGCTTCCAGCGTGTTTAATGAACCGCCGTATGCGGAACCGCACGTACGGTGGTGTGAGAGGGCGGCTGAGGTAACTCAGCCCCCTACTCGATGACGCGCGCCGTGCCAGCCTGCGTGGCAGTGCCCTGCGTCATTGCCGGGTGCTGCGGCGTGGCCGGGGGTGTTGGCCTGGCGTCTTGCGGCGTGCCTCCGTTGTTTGCCGCCTTGTCCGCCGCCTTGTCTGTCTGGCTGTTGGCGTCGATAAAAGCGCTCATGGCGTCGAGCGTGGGGGCCAGCATGCGCAAGGGGCTGGCCAGCGAGGCGACCAGGGTGGTATGGCTGACCTTGTCGAAATACGTTTCCGTCACGGGCCTGGCCAGCGCCCGCAAGGCCGTGGCCAGGCCACCCGTGTTGCGCTGCGGATTGACCAGCTTGTCCTGCCCTGGCAGGGGAGCGATCAGCAGGGCGGGCGGGGCTTCGGCAGTTACGTGATGGATCGGCTGCGAAGCGGCGGGCGTATCCGGGTAAAAGAAGACGGGTCGGGTGGTGGTGTTTTCGATGGGCAAGAAATCATAGGGGCCGGCCAGGCCTATCCAGCCCCGCAAGTCGTGCGGGCGCATGCCGTGGCGCGCCAGCAGGCTGGCGTCGAGCGCCACCATCGCCGCATTGTAGGCACCGGCGCTATGGCCCATCACGAACAAACGCGCGGGGTCGCCGCCATGGCGGCTGGACTCCATCGCGGCCCAGGCCACGGCGCGGGCCGCATCTTGCAAGATCTCGGGGTAGTGCACGTCCGGATACAGCCGGTAGTCGGCGATCACGGCCATGTAGCCGCGCGCAGCGAGCGCATGGCCAACGAAGGCATAGTCTGCGCGCTCGCCCACCGTCCAGTTGCCGCCATAAAAGAACACCACCACAGGCACAGGCCCCGTGCGGATTTTTGGGGTATATATATCGAGTTTTTGTCGTGGCAGGGGGCCGTAGGCCAGGCCCCGCGTCACTTGCGAGGCGCTGCCGGACGACAGGGCATTGATGGCGGTCAAGGGCGAGCAGGCAGCCAGGACTGTGACCAGCGGGATGGCCGCCAGCAAACCGAGCAATGTGGTGCGCAGGATCGTCATGCTGGCTCCTGATACTTGTTGGTGAAGCTTGCAGTGTAGACCAGGCAGGGCAGGGCGCGCATGGGAAAGTTGCTGTCCGTCATAGATAAATGTTGCATGCGTCAATCAATCCTGCAACAGCCATTTGCGCGCCGTGGCGATGACGGCGTCCGACAAGGTGCGTGTGAGGGGCGTCTGGATATCCCATGCATGCCAGGTCAGGGGTACGTCGAGCGCTTGCCCCGCCGCCACGTCGACCAGCCGGCCGGCGGCCAGCGCCGTTTCCGCCTGCAGCAAGGGCACCATGCCATAGGCATAGCCCGCTTCGATGAAGCGCACGAAGTCGCGTGCCGAACCGAGCACATGGTGCGGATAGCGGCCCGTGTAGCCGAGCCGGTGCTGCAGATAGCGCTCGTGCAGCGCATCCTTGCTGCCAAAGGTGATGGCGGGCGCCTGGCTGACGGCTTCCACCGTAAAACCATGGGGAAACCATTGCTGGGCGAACGCGGGCGATGCCACGCACAAGTAGCGCATGCCGCCCAGCGGCGTGGCCGTGGTGCCGGCCACCAGGTCGTTGGCGCTGGTGACGCAGGCAAACACGCGCCCTTCGCGCAGCTGGCTCAGGGTGTGGTCCTGGTCGTCGAGGCGGATATCGAGCAGGCAGGACGGCGGCGACAGCAGCGGCCCCAGCGCTTCCGGGATCCAGGTGGCGGCGCTGTCGGCGTTGACGGCAATGGCCAGCGCCGGCAACTGCGTGGTGGGTCCAGGCTGGGCGTCGAGCGCCGCCTCGAGCAGCTTGACTTGCCGGTAATGGGCGATCAGGCGCTGGCCCGCTTCCGTGGGCACGGGCGGGTGACTGCGGATGATCAATAAAGTGCCCTCCAGGTTTTCCAGCGTGCGGATACGCTGCGACACGGCCGGCTGGCTGATCGCCAGCGCCTGCGCGGCCTTTTCAAAGCTGCCCAGGCCGATCACGGCGTCGAGGGCGGCCAATCCACGGTAATCGACGACGCGCATAAGATTCTCTTATATATAGTTAGAATCATTCATTATACTTATATTTACTTTTTCTTTACACTGTTGAAATAGGGTAACAACTCCACTCTCCCGCGCGGTCCTCCTGGTTCCGCACCACCCTCCACCTACCTCTGATGACTTTGCCGTTGCCGGCAGAGCGTGGGCGGCCGTGCGCGTGATGGAAAGCAATAGAAAGGAATCGATATGGACAGCGCAATTTTCTTGAAAGGCATGGGGCTCGGAGCGAGCCTGATCGTGGCCATCGGCACGCAAAACGCATTCTTGCTCAAGCAGGGCTTGAAGCGGCATTATGTGCTCACCTGCATCTTGGTCTGCCTGGTCTGCGACGCCATCCTGATCACGGCTGGCGTGGCCGGCATGGGCACCTTCATTGCCGACAATCCCAATTTCCTGCTGTGGGCCAAGGCCGGTGGCGCTACCTTCCTGATCGCCTACGGCTTGCGCGCCGCCAAGTCCGCCTGGCGTCCAACGGCCCTGACGGTGTCGGCCGCCAAGTCGCCCGAAGGCTACTGGGCCGTGATCGGCGCGGCGCTGGCGTTCAGCCTGCTCAATCCGCACGCCTTCCTCGACACGGTCATCCTGCTCGGCTCGATCGGCGGCCAGCATGAAGGCATGGGGCGCTTCTACTTTGCCGGCGGCGCCATCATGGCTTCGGCCCTGTGGTTCTTCCTGCTGGGCTTTGGCGCTCGCTACCTGGCGCCCGTGTTTGCCAAGCCCATGGCTTGGCGCGTGCTCGACGGCATCATCGCCCTCGTGATGTGGGCCATCGCCGCCTCGCTGTTCCTGTAATCAGCGGGTCAGAAAGTTCAGCACGCGGCTGGCCAGTTTGCCATACGGCGGCCACAGCAGTGTCAAAGCGCTGTGGCGGGCCTGGTAAAACACGGGCCGCAGCTTGCTGAAGGTATGAAAACCTTCCACGCCATGGTAGTGGCCCATGCCGGACTCGCCCACGCCGCCGAAGGGCAGATCGTGCTGGCCGACGTGGAACAGGGCGTCGTTGACGGACACGCCGCCTGACATCACGCGGTCGATCAGCCGCTGCACGGTGTCTGCCTGATTGCTGAACGGATAGATGGCCAGCGGGCGTGGCCCCGCATTGATGCTGTCGATCACGGTGTCAAGGTTCGCATAGCCGCGCAGCGGCAGGATGGGGCCGAAAATTTCCCGCGTCAGCAACAGGCAATCTTCGGGCGCATCGAGCACGATGTGCGGCGCGATCTTGCGCGTGGCCCGGTCGTGGCTTGGTCCCGGCAACAGCGAAATCACTTGCGCGCCTCGTTCCCGCGCCTCGTCGAGCGCCAGCAGCAGGCGCTCAAAGGCGGCCTGGTCGATGATGGCGGTGTAGTCGGGGGTGTCCAGCCCGGCATAACGGGCCGGCACGATCTGGCGCGCGTGTTCGACGAAGGCGGCGATGCTGGCTTCTGGCAGCCAGGCGTGATCGACGCTGGTGCAGATCTGCCCCGCGTTCAGGTACTTGACGAACAGGATGCGCTCGGCTGCGGTGCGCAGGGGAAAGTCTGCGCAGACGATGGCCGGCGCCTTGCCGCCCAGCTCCAGGGTGACGGGGCACAGATTGCGCGCGGCCGCCGCCATGACGGCGCGGCCCGTCTGGCCGGAGCCCGTAAACAGCAGGTGGTCGAACGGCAGTTGTGAAAAATCAACACCCACGCCGCCCGTCTCGTCAAAAAACTGCAGTTTTTCCGGCGGGAAGTAGGCGGGCATGGTGTCGATCAGCAGCCGCGCCAGGTGGCGCGAGTTTTCGCTCATCTTGACTATGGCGCGGTTGCCGGCGGCGAAGATATAGGTCAGGGGCACCAGACTCAGATTCACAGGAAAATTCCACGGCACGATGACGCCCACCACGCCCAGCGGCTGGGGAAGCACGCGGTTGCGGGCGCCAGGGAAGGTGCGCCAGTCCACACTGCGGCGCTGCGGCCGCATCCATTTTTTCAAGTGTTTTAATACATGGTCTATGCCGTCGATGGCGGGGAAGATTTCCGCCAGCAAGGTTTCGTGCCGGGCACGATTGCCATAATCGGCGCTGATCGCCGCACATAGTGCATCTTTATGGTCGCGGATGAAGCGCTGCAGGGTCTGCAGGTCGCGTTTGCGCTCGGCAAACGTGGGTATGGGGTGGGCCAGGCAGGCGGCGCGCTGCAAGGCCAGGGCAGCAGCCAGTTCGGGGTTCTTCAATTCCATGTTTTCTGCGACATCAGGCATTGTTTTCCTTGGCCGGCTGGGCAATGTGCGCGCCGTTCCAGCGCACTATAGTCGAGTATTTGCAAAAGTGCCGCCAGCGTGCCGACGGCGCCGTCCGATACGCCGTAAAATGGCCGGCAACTGTACGCTACCCTTTCCAGGAATGCCATGACCTCGACCACGCCAGACTCCCTGCACATCGTGTGCCCCCATTGCGACGCCGTCAACCGCCTGCCGGCCGCGCGCCTGATTGAGCAGCCCACCTGCGGCAAGTGCCAGAAGGATTTATTCATGGGGCAGCCCGTAGACCTGGCCAGCGCCCGTTTCCTCAAGCATATCGAACGCAGCGACATTCCCGTGCTGGTCGATTTCTGGGCGCCCTGGTGCGGCCCCTGCCGCAGCATGGCGCCATTCTATGTGCAAGCCGCCAAGACCCTGGAGCCAGCCTTCCGCGTCGTCAAGGTGAATACGGAAGCGTCGCCGGACCTGGGTAGTCGTTTCAATATCCGCAGTATTCCCACCCTGGCCCTGTTTTTGCGCGGCGTGGAAGTGGCGCGCCAGCCGGGCGCCATCGATGCGCAGGCTATCATCGCCTGGGCCAGGGACAAAGCCCGCTCTTGAGCCGACGGGAAAACCATCACAGCTTTTCATTTGACATGTAGTATGGTGCCATATTATATTGCGCCTTATGATAAGACTCGAACAGAAATACACAGCCCTGCTGGGCGACGTGCAGCGCCGCGCCATCGGTGGGGGAGTGCCGTCAGCCATCGGACAGTTGCGCCTGTGCTTTGAAGCGCTGGGCCTGGCGTCCGCCATCGATGCCGATTGCGCCACGCGCCTGGGCCGGCATGGCTTGTCGGAAGGCAAGTTCGTCTTGCTGTCGCTGCTGCGCGATGTGCCGGAGGGACTCTCGCCGCACGCACTGGCCGAGCGGGCCGGCGTGACGCGCGGCACCATCACGGGCTTGCTCGATGGCCTGGAGCGCGACGGTTTCCTGGCGCGCCACGCGGATCAGGTGGACCGGCGCAAGCTGCTGGTGCGCCTGAGTCCCAAGGGAGAAGCTGCCGCCTCCACCCTGGTCGATGAGCACGCGCAATGGATCGCCAGCCTGTTTGCCGATTTCACGCCGGCAGAAATGCAGTTGTTGAGCGCGCTGCTGGAAAAAGCCTGGCGCAAGACGGACCGGGGTGCGGCATGAGCCGTGGCATCGCCGACATCGCTCCCGCGCGCCTGGCCCTGCTGAACGGGGGAAGCGTGGCCAGCGCCACCCTGACGGAAGGGCTGGCCATCGATTTCGCCCAGTTGCTGGCTGCGGCCGTGCCCGCTATCGGCGCCGCCCGGCTGGAGCAGATGCGCGTGCAGGCCGCAGCCGGCATCACCAGGCGCATGGCGCTGGCGGCGCAATTGCTGCTGGAGGCCGACGCCGACCTGGCGCTGCTGCAAGCGCACCCATCCGACACGGTACGAGGCTGGGCCTGCTTTGCCATCGCCGCCCAAGCCAGCTGGCCCTTGCCGCAACAGCTGGCCGCCATGCGGCCGCTGGCCGACGATGGCCACTTCGGCGTGCGCGAATGGGCCTGGCTGGCGCTGCGGCCCCATCTGGCGGCAAGTCTTGACGAGGCGATTGCCTTGCTGGCGCCATGGACGGGGGATGCGTCGGAAAGAGTGCGCCGCTTTGCTTGCGAAGCGCTGCGCCCGCGCGGCGTGTGGTGCGCGCATATCGCCCGCTTAAAAGAGCAGCCGCAGCTGGCCTTGCCCCTGTTGCAGCCCCTGCGCGCCGACCCGGCCGTCTACGTGCAGGATGCCGTGGCCAACTGGCTCAACGATGCGGCCAAGAGCCAGCCGGACTGGGTGCGCAGCCTGTGCGCGCAATGGCTGCTGGAAAGCCCCGCTGCCGCGACCGTGCGCATCTGCAAGCGCGCCCAGCGCTCGCTGGCCTGACGATTTACTACTCAAGGAGAAACCATGCATTACCTGTTAGAACTGTACAGCCCGAAAGGGGCCTGGCTGGCCCTCGACGGCGCCGCGCGCCAGGCGTATTTCGACACGGTGGGCGCCGGCATGGCGGCCTTGTCGGCCAGCGGCGCCGAAGCGCTCGCCATGGGCGCCATCGATGGCGGCAAGCTGCATGCGGCTACGCAGCAATTCTATGCCGTCTGGCGCTTCCCGGACGAGGCGGCACTGGACGCCTTGCTGGCCGGCATCGCCGCCACGGGCTGGCATGATTACTTCGACACCATCAATGCGGCAGGTCCGGCCGTGGATTTCCCTGCCCACCTGGCACAGCTGGCGGCGGTCTAAGCGTCCGACGTTTTTCCTGCCGCTGCGGTAAAGTTGGCATTTCCATCCGATTATCGACGTTGATGCCAATCAAACTGCTTTCCATCCTCTTGCTTGCCCTGGCGCCCATGCTGGCCTCGGCAGCCCCTGCCACCCCGCAAGCCCTCGTCGCCGCCGCCCGCAAGCAGGTGGGCGTGACCTTGCAGTACGATCCGCGCTATGAACGTCTCGCCTATCCGGGCGGCGACGTGCCGATCGAGCGTGGCGTGTGCACGGACGTGGTCGTGCGCGCTTATCGCCAGCTGGGGCAGGACTTGCAGGTGCTGGTGCACGAAGACATGCGCAAGGCGTGGCAGGTGTACCAGCAGCAGGGACGCTGGCAGATGAAGGGGCCGGACCGCAATATCGACCACCGCCGCGTGCCGAACCTGGGCACGTACTTTGCCCGCCACGGCACCAGCCTGCCGCCAAGCAAGGAAGCGAACGCTTACCGCGCGGGCGACATCGTCACCTGGCGCTTGCCGCGCAACCTCACGCACATCGGCATCGTCAGCGACAAGCAGTCGTGGAGCGGCGTACCGCTCATCATCCACAATATCGGTGAGGGCGCGCGCGAGGAAAATATTTTATTCAGCTATCCGATTACGGGGCACTATCGCTGGCAACCGCGCTGAGGGGCAGGGGCGCCATGTCTTGCAGGATCGCCAGCACACGGGCCAGCGCCGTGTCGATATCGGGCTTGTCGATGGCGCCATAGCCGAGGAACAGGCCTTCATGGCGGGCGGGCCCATGGTAAAAGCTGGCCAGCGCATACAGGCTGACGTCGACCAGGCGAGCACGGCGCAGCAATTCGGCGATGTCGAGCGGCGCTTGCGCCAGGGCCGCCACGTGGAAACCGGCGCTGGCGGGCACCAGGCGTAACCACGGCGACAACAGTCCGTTGAACCAGTGCTGCCCACGCCCACTTTGCCGACCAGCAGTTTTTCCTAGTCCAGCTTTTCATACACGTAGGACACCGTCTTGCGCTGGCCAGCAGGCGCGTGGGTGGCAATTGCTGGCCTGGACGGAAGCGCTGACCCTGTTGCCGCACCTGGTACCGCCTGGCCGTGGGTTTCCGCAAGATGCCCGAATAAATCCTGTGTTCGTTCGCGAACAGACGCCTGGCTGGTGCCTGCGTAGGCTGGCAGGACGATTGATCAGCCAGGGAGTAGCCATGCAAATAGATACCGGGGAAGGCGCCGAAAAGACGCCGCAGCAGGAGGAAGAAGCGCGCCGGGAATTCATCGCCGAACTGTGGCGGCGCTTTGAAACCTTGCAGGAATGGGCTGTCAGCCACTGGCCGGACCAGCAACATCCCTTGAGTTCCGCCGATTTCGTCGAGGCGCGCAAGGAAATCTTGAGTTTGCGTTCGCCGGCCGGGCCGTTGAACCAGCCGTCGCAGCAGAATGAAGCGGAACCGGAGCAGGGCGGGGTGCAATACCAGGATGTGACGCCAGCGCCCTGGCCTTGATTAACTGCTGGGGTCAGACCCGCCGGGTCTGACCCCAGTTTTTACCGGGTTGGTATGCGTGACTTTACTTCGCTGCGACTTCCGCAGAACCGCCCTGCGCAAACACCCAGCACAATAAACTCACCAGCAGTCCCGCCATCACGCCATACGCCAGGTTCAGCGCGCTGTCGAACAGCAGTGGTGCCAGCAGGCCCGAGACCAGCGCGAACAGCAGCATCTGGATGAACGACTGCATCGACGACGCCAGGCCGCTGTTGTTGGGAAAGTGGTTCAGCGCCATCAAGGTCATCGGCGGCATGGCGATGGACAGGGCGAACGAGTAGAAGAACAGGGGCAGCACGGCCCATGGCACTTCGGCGGCAAAGACATAGTTGTAGCCGATGTTGGCCAGCGCGGCAATGAGCATCAGGATGAAGCCGGCCCAGATCATCTGGCGCTGGCTGTAGCGGTGGGCGATTTTTGCCGACAGGGCCGAACCGAACACCATGCCGCTGATCAGCGGAATGAACAGCCAGGCGAACGCCGTCTCCGGCAGGTGCAGGATGTTGATGATGAAGTAGGCGGCCGAGCCGATATACAAGGCGAAGCCGCCAAAGGCGGCGCCGATGGCCGTCGACAGCAGCAGGAACTGGCGGTGGCACAGCACTTTCCAGTAATTGACGGCGATGTCGCCCAGGTGGAAGGCATGGCGCTGCTCCTTCGGCAAGCTTTCCGGCAGCGCGCGCCAGACGACGATGAACATCAGCACGCCGAAGGCCGTCAGGAACCAGAAGATCCAGCGCCAGCCCAGGCCCACTTGCAGCCAGCCGCCCAGCACGGGCGCAATCGCCGGCGCCAGGGCGAATACCATCATGATGTGCGAGAGGATTTTCTGCGCGGCGGCGCCCGAATAGCGGTCTTGCACGATGGCGCGACCGATGACGGAGCCGGCGCCCGCCGACAGGCCCTGCAGCACGCGCCAGGCCAGCAGCCAGCCCAGCGACGGCGCCAGCGCGGCGCCCACGGAAGCGATCACATACAGCACCAGCGAGACGAGAATTACGGGACGGCGGCCGAAGGAGTCGGACAGGGTGCCGTAAAACAGCATCATGAAGGCGAACGTGAACAGGAAAAAGCTCAGGGTTTGCTGCACCAGCAGGGGGCTGGCATTGAAATCGTGCACGATGGCGGGGAAAGACGGCAGATAGGTGTCAATTGCAAGCGGTCCGACCATCGCCAGGCCCGCCAAAATCCAGGTTAATAATTTAGTCATGTTGAAGAGTGTTTTTGTTAGTCCGTCATTTTACGCTAGTGACTGGAATCGGGTTTGATGCCGGCCTTGTTTGCCATCCATATGCGTTTTTCACATATGGAATCTTGGAATTCTTCGTTTGCATCGCCAGCCGCCACCGCTAAGCTGCGGCGACCCGGCTTGTTTGCCGTTTTCTGGAAGTGATACGCCATGCACAGCATTGATCCCGCAGCGCCCGCCGACGACACGGCCCAGTGGAACCTGGGCCCCCTGATCCAGGCCCTGCGCAGCTCGCGCGAAGACAAGCACAAGATCCGCCATAACGGCCGGGTGCGCGAACTGCCGTCGCGCGAAGCGCTCACCACCATCGTCAACGGCTTGTCGGCTGCCCTGTTCCCCACGCATTACGGGCGGCCCAACCTGACGGATGAAAGCATCGACTATTTTGTCGGCGATACCCTCAACACCACCTTGAACCGCCTCAGCGAGCAGGTGCGGCGCGGCCTGTTATTTTCTGTACCGGCTGGCGAGGAGCCGCATGCCGCCAGCGACGATGCGGCGCTGGCGCAGCAGGCACGCGACATCACGCGCGCCTTCGCCGCCAGCCTGCCCGATATCCGCGCGCTGCTGGTGTCGGACGTGCAGGCCGCCTACGCGGGCGACCCGGCCGCCACCTCGGTGGCCGAGATCATGCTGTGCTATCCGGGCACCATCGCCATCTTGTACCACCGCCTGGCGCACCGTCTGCATGCCCTGGGTGCGCCATTCCTGGCGCGCCTGATCGCCGACATCGCGCACACGCTGACGGGCATCGACATCCACCCGGGCGCACACATTGGCGCCTCCTTCTTCATCGATCATGGCACGGGTGTCGTGATCGGCGAGACGGCCATCATCGGCCAGCGCGTGCGCCTGTACCAAGCCGTCACCCTGGGGGCCAAGCGTTTTCCGGCCGATGCGTCCGGCGTGCTGATCAAAGGCACGCCGCGCCACCCCATCGTCGAGGATGACGTGGTGATTTACGCGGGCGCGACCGTGCTGGGGCGCATCACCATCGGCGCCGGATCGACCATCGGGGGGAATGTGTGGCTGACGCAGAGTGTGCCGCCAGAAAGCAATGTATCGCAGGCGCAGATGCGCAACGATTGAGAAGAATGGAGGGGACAACGAACCCCAGCGCAGAAACCGGGGTCGTACCCTCAGGGTACGACCCCGGTATTTGCAGTTGGGCTTACTTCACCGTCAGCGCTTCATAGCGCGCCACGGGCACGCCATCCTTCAGCAGCAGCAATTCCTGGTCGGCGTAGCGGTAGCCGTTGACTTCGCCCAGGGTGGTCAGGAGCAGGCGCTCCAGGTCCATGTCCTGCGGCTGGCACATCATCATGGTGCCGGCCATCTGTCCAAAGTTCAAGGTGCTGATGCCATCGCTGGTATAGCCGCCCATCATCTGGTTGCAGCCGCTGTTGCCGCTGGCGCGGCCTTCGGCCAGCAGCAGGGTCACGTCGCGCTGCTCGGGCGCCTTGCGCACCACTTGCTTGCCCTTCAATTCCTTCAGCTTCCACTGCGTGCCCATCAGCTTCGGCGCCGGCTTGGCGGGCGAGGTGGCGCCTGGCGCGGCGGCAGCAGCGTCGCTGTGCACGGGCGTTTGCGCGCAGCCGGCGGTGATGGCGACGATGGCGGCGAGGGGGATCAGTCTGGCGAGTGTGAACATGGCATTTCCTTCTTTAAATGAATGGCGCCAGCGTAGCAGATCGGCGCCACGCCAGCGTGCACGGTTGATAAGTTCATGGTTGTTTTTCCTGTTCCAGGCGCGCGTCAAGCAAGGTACGCGCCGCCGCCACGTAGGCGTGGCAGGCCTGCGGATCGACAAAGGCATCGCTGCCGCCCGTAACGCTCGCTTCCAGCCTTTCCCACAATTGCGACGCTTCCGGGTGGGCCGAAACGAGCACGTCGCAGGGCAGTTTTTCCAGGGTCTCGAAGCTATGCCGCAAGTCCGCCACCGCGTTTGGATACTCGCTGCTGGCGCTGAACTTGAAGCCGGGGCGCGAGACGGCGTTGATGCTGTCGGCGTAGACCATGTTCAGGCAGCGGGGGCCGTCGCACGATTGCCAGGTCCAGCTCAGGCCTCCGGGCGTGTGGCCTGGCGTAGCATGCGCCGTCAGATTGACGGGGCCGACATTGAACTGGCCGCCATCGCGCGCCAGGCGCATGTCCTTGACGGGCGGGTACTTGGGCAGCGCGTGGTATTGCGGGTCATCGGGGCCCACTTCGCCCGACGCCAGGTCCAGCGCGGCCGAGGGGCTGGCGGCTACCAGCGCATTGCTGCGCCGCTGCAGTTCGGCCAGGCCGCCCGCATGGTCGATATGGCCGTGCGAATTGAGGATCAGCTTGACGTCCTCGATGCGAAAGCCCAGCGCGGCGATACTGGCGATGATCTTGGGCGCCGATTCCGGCAAGCCGCCATCGATCAGCACATGGCCCTGCGGTGACGTCACCAGCACGGAACTGAGGCCTTTCACGCCCACATAATAGGTATTGCCGAAAATGCGGAACGGCGCCTGGTCGGCATTCCAGGTGGCGCAGATATCGCAGCCTGGCGTCTGCGCCACTGCCAGGGAGCCATGGCCTGCCAGCAGCGCCAGTACCAGCGCGCGTGTAAGAGTGAGGGGCATTGCGATCCTTATCCGTGTTGCCAGGGTGGCGTATGCTGACATGGAACGGGGCGCGACGCAAACGTTTACAGGGAGGCAGGCGGTGCGGCGCCAGTGTCCTTGTAGACCAGTTCGATCAAGGTATCGTCCGCATAGCGGGTGTCGCCCAAGGGGGCCAGGAAGGACGTGCCGCCATTTTTCACCTGCAGCGCGACGCGGCGCCCGCCATCGAGCAGGGTGGCGCTGGCGATGGCCGGATCGCTGTACGTGCTCATCTTGAGTTCAACGGCGGAGCACCAGTCGGTGGTGCGCAGCTTGGTGGCGACCAGGGTGCGTAGCAAGAAGGGCGTCTCTTTCTTGGCAATGGCGATGCCGACCTGGCACTGCAGGCGCAGGTCGCCCAGGCGGCGCATGCCGGGCGGTACATCGTCGCTGCGGACGCTGGCTTGCCAGCGGTACGCGTCCTTCTTCCTGTTGGTGACCAGGTCCGCGTCTTCGCGCTCGGCTTGCGCGCTGCGCGGCAGCGTAAAACTGCCGTCGGCGGCCAGGGACAGGACGATTGAGGTTTCATTGCCGGCGATACGCAAGCTCAGATCCTGCATGGCGTTGTCCGGTGCGCCGGGGCCGGGAATCAGCTGGAAGCGCACTTCGGGTGCCCTGGGCGCCAGTGCATGGTGGTCGTCAAAGGCATCGAGGCCCGCGGTCATCACGCGGTAGGACTTGAGTTCCGGGTTGCGGATGCTGCTGACGTGGATGGACTGGCTGGTGTCGACCGCTGCGTCGGCAGGTGTGTCAGCCTGCGTATCCGCGTGAGCTGCGATGTGGCTGAGGGCAAGGATGGCGAGAACGGGAAGGAAAGGAAGATGCACGTAGCCGCCTGTTTGTTTTCAAGATGGCAAACTAACATGAATGCCCAGGCTTGTCACTGGCGGCGGCGCCATGGGCTCAGATCGCGTGTGCAGGGACGGGGTAGGGCCACGTCGCAATGCGCGTGCGGCGGGCCGACGCGGGTCACAACTTAGTTCACTCTGATGTGATGACGACTAAATAATGCTTTGAAGAACTGTTCAACCATAACCGATGATTCAGGGGATTGCAGTTCAATCCCTCCAAATCGATAAACCTCATAACCTGCCAATTTGAGTTCCCGGTCTCCTGCCGCCAATCGAGCATACCGGCGCGTGTCAGCTCGGTAGGTATCGTCGGCGTAGTGTTGAATCCCGTCAACCTCAATTACGATCCTAGCACCGCCAGGGAGAAGAAGTAGGAAGTCCATACGATGGTTGAGTAGTGCGTGCACACCACGCTGTGCCACTGTCTTAGGATCCCAGTGTAACCAGACCTCTGGTATTAGCGCTGGCAAATCCGGAATCTCCTTCCCGAATGCGCTGTAGAACGATGTGAACAGTAAGCGCTGGGGTGGTGAAGATTTTGGCAAGCAAGACAATAGTCTTTGATACAACGTCTTTTTCGCAGCTTGCTTGTCCTTTTCCATCGATATATCGGCCCACCATTGCTGTAAGTCTTTCCAGCGCAGGCCTTCCACGCCTATTGGCCTGTCATAGAAGAGGCAGTCGTTTGCATTTGACACAATTTCGACATCGTTGTTTACGGCGTCTCTGAAACGAATGTCTGGTTTGATGGAGGATGCGAAGATAAGGTTTTTCGGCCGAGCGCGTGCTGTATGCAGGGCTACCAGGCTGAAGACCGGGTAGCCTTCGTGCTCGTCTGTGTGACGCATCTCTACGCCACATGCCTTAAGAGGTACATTCATCGCCGCTACGATGGACATCTGGTGCTCGATGTCAATTTGGACGTCTGCCGAGGTGAGGCCTTTGAGAAAGACACTAAATCGATTATCAGAAAGGTCAAACGCCGTCAGATAGTCGAATAACCATTCGACGTTGGCGTCTTCCTCATTGCGGACAAAATGTCGAAAAATTTCTCCGAGTACTCCAGTAGGCTCGCTAGTTAAAGATGTCCAGTTTACTGTCTCGTAGATGACAAACACATCTTTGAGTAGTTGAGCAAAGCTCTCCCAATGGTGAAAGAGCACGAGTGACTGCAGTGCGCGTGCGACTTCGCGACGGTGCCGTTTCGGTATAACAACAACTGGCGTATCGCCCCAAAGGATGTCTTGGACGTCATTACGCACTTGAGGAATCAAGTGCCGCCGGTCGACCAATCCTTGCGCGAAGCGGGGGACATCTATATCTTCCAAAGCATCGAAAGCGGCGTGCCAGCGGTCTCGCTTACTGCCTACGTCGTCCGGAACGGGCAGCCCTAACTCAATGCAGCGTTCCGGTATAAACGTGTTTGTACAGTGATCTTTGAAATCGCCGACGATAGGACGCAGTAGGTCGCGTAGAGCAGGAATATCCATTTGGTCGAGTTGGTCAGAGGACTAACCAATTTTACTCTACGACGGACAACGGTAGGCGAGTTGCCGAGCTACACGGGCAGAAGTAACTCTCAAGCGTAGGCCTTTCGTGCAGTGTGCGAGTGCGAGTACGACCTGGCCAGCAACAGGAGACCCGTGTCGGAGCTAGTGGCCGTCTGCTGCTCATCTCATCAAGTGTCCGGAATTGGCGAAACCCTATGGCGAGATATATCTTTATCTATTCCGCACGGCGGTTCCAAACGCCAGCAGCGGGGACTTCACTTCGGCGTTAGTACGGGTGCGGGCCAGGCCGGGCAAGGCGGCGAGGGCGGTGCCGCTGGCTGCCAGTTGCAAGATGGTTCTGCGTTTCATGGTGTCCTTGGATGTGGGGAAGGGGAGTCAGGCCGCCAGTGCAGAGGCGGGCGCGGATGCGGGGACGATGCTGACCTGGCGTCCCGCATGACCGGCGGGCAGGCGCGGGCCCTGGCCGAAGACCTTGTGGCGCAAGCTGCCTTCCTCGTAATGGGTGCGATAACGGCCGCGCCGCTGCAGTTCCGGCACGATGTGGGCTACCACGTCGGCCATGCTGTCGTGGGCCACGGCGAAGGCCAGATTGAAGCCGTCGATGCCTGTCTCGTCCAGCCAGCTTTCCAGCTGGTCGGCCACCTGGCGCGCGTCGCCCACCAGCACCGGGCCGCGCCCGCCCAGGCCGATGTATTCGGCCGCCTCGCGCACCGTCCACGTGCGGTCCGGGTCGGCCTGGCTGAACGAAGCCAGCGCCGAGCGGCCGGCCGGGGAATCGATGTAGTCGATGGTGGCGTCGAGCGGATAGCGGCTGAAATCGACGCCGGTCCAGCCGGACAGCAGCACCAGTGCCGCCTCGATATTCACGTGGAGCAGGTAGTTGGCATGCTTGGCGCGCGCCTCTTCTTCCGTGGCGCCCGTGATGATCAGCGCCTGGGCGTAGATCAGCAGCGCCTCGCCATCGCGTCCTGCCAGCCGCACGGCGGCGCGCAAGTCGTCCGCGTAACGCTTGACGACAGTCTTGCTGGGGCCACTGACAAAGGTGGCTTCCGCGTGGCGCGCCGCAAAGCGCGTGCCGCGCGGTGAGGTGCCCGCCTGGTACAGCAGTGGCGTGCGTTGCGGCGACGGCTCGCACAAATGGATGCCGGGCACCTTGTAGTGGCGCCCGGCATGGTTGATCGGATGTACGCGGGCCGGATCGGCGTAGATGCCGCGTGTCTTGTCGTTGACGACGGCGTCGTCGTCCCAGCTCTTTTCCCACAGCTTGTAGACGACGTCGAGGTATTCGTCGGCCAGGTCGTAGCGCTCGTCGTGGCCCAGTTGCTGGCTCAAGCCCAGGTTGCGCGCCGCGCTATCGAGGTAGCCGGTGACGATATTCCAGCCGATGCGCCCACCCGTCAGGTGGTCGAGGGTGGAGATGCGCCGCGCGAACGTGTACGGGTGTTCGTAGGTGAGGGCGCAGGTGACACCGAAACCCAGGTGCGTGGTGGCTTGCGCCATGATGGGCACGAGCGCCAGCGGGTCGTTCAGCGGCACCTGCACACCGTGTTCCAGGGCCGCATCGAGGCTGCTCCGGTACACGTCATACACGCCCAGTACGTCGGCCAGGAACACCGCGTCGAACAGGCCCGCTTCCAGCAGCCGCGCCAGTTCCGTCCAGTGCGCAGGATCGGTGTAGCGGTGGCTGCGGTCGCGCGCATGCGTCCACAGGCCTGGCGACTGGTGGCCGACGGTATTCATCTGGAAGGCGTTGAAGCGGATTGTCTTTGCCATGGCTTATTTTGCCGCCGTTTGCAAGGCTTGCTGGTAATCGGGTTTCGAGTAACCGGCAAAGTGCTTGTTGGTGATGTCGAGGAATTCGCGCGAACGGTAGGCGGCTGCCAGGTCTTTCGCGAACTGCTTGTCCTTGTCCGCCGTGCGCACAGCCACCAGGTTGATGTAGTTGGGCGAGATTTTCTCGGCCACCAGCGCATCCGTCAGCTTCAGCCCCGACGCCAGTGCGTAATTACCGTTGATGAAGGAGTAATCGGTGTCGCCCAGGGAGCGTGGCAGTTGCGCCGCTTCGAGCGGCAGCAGCTTGATTTTCTTCGTGTTGACGGCGATATCCTTTTCCGACGCGCGCACGGGGTCGAAGCTGGCGCGCAGCTTGATCCATCCCAGCTGGTCGAGCAGCACCAGCGCGCGCGCCTGGTTGGTCGGATCGTTCGGCAAGCCCACCGTCGTGCCTTCTTTCACGCCATCGAGCGTCTTGTGTTTCTTGCTGTAGATGGCAATCGGCGCCGTGGGTATCGTGATCAGGTCCGTCAGCGCCAGCTTGTGTTCCAGCGCGAATTTCTTCAGGTAGACGATGTGCTGGAACACGTTGGCGTCCAGCGAACCCTCGGCCAGCGCGAAGTTCGGCTGGATGTAGTCATTGAATTCCACCAGCCTGACCTTGTAGCCCTGCTTTTCCAGGATAGGCTTGATGCCCAGCTTGATCTGGTCCGCGTACGGCCCGGCGCTGGTGCCGATGGTGATGTCTTTCGGGTCCTTGGCGTGGGCGAAGGTGGCCGTCAAGGCCAGGGTCAGGGCGCTGAGGAGGATGCTGCTGCGGGCGATGGTCATGTTAACTCCTGCTTAGTGAAGAACTGGGGTCAGACCCGCCGGGTCTGACCCCGGAAGTCTGCTAAATAGCCTGAGGCGCAAATGTATCGATTCGCCCAGGCCCGTTTTTACGAGTAAGCCGTCGGCTCGGGCACCGTGCCATTCAAGGCAAAGCGTCCCAGGTCGCGCAGCTTGTAGTCGATGGGGTCGTGAAGGGTATGCACGCGCACGTTGCGCCAGTAGCGGTCGAAGCCATACTGGGCCGAGGTGGAACGGGCGCCCGTCAGTTCGAACATCTGGCTGCTGATTTCCAGTCCCGCCTTGTGCGCCAGGCACTTGGCTTCGGCCACGGCCACGGCCAGCAAGCCCCGTTCGCGCGCCGTCACCAGCGCGCCCTTGCGGAACACTTTTTCCAGGTCCTGCGCCGCCGCGTCGGCCAGTACTTGCGCGGGACGCAGCAAGAGCCACAGCTGGCCGTAGCGGTGCTGGATCAAAGGGTCGTCCGTTGCCTTGGTCACGCCCGAGGCAAACCAGGCTTTCGTCTGTTCGTCCGTGTAGCGGCGCGCCGCCTCGAATGCGCCTTCGGCGATGCCCAGATAGAGGTTGCTCATGATCAGTTGCGCGATCTGCGAGCGCACGGTGGCTTGCGGCGTAGCGGCCTGCGCGGGCGCCTGCAGCACCAGCTCTTGCGGCAGGGCGACCGCCTGGAAATGCACATTGCCGCTGTCCGTCTGGCGCTGGCCGAAGGCGTCCCAGTCCGCCTGCACGGTGACGCCGTCCTGGCGCGTGGGCAGGGCGGCGATCAGCGCCGTCTGCGTGGGCGCGTGCCAGGCGGAGACGGTCAGCCAGTCGGAACCGACCGAGCCGGAAGAAAAGCTCTTGATGCCGTCGAGGAGGTAGCCGTCGTCGCTGTCGCTGGCCGTGACCCGTTTGTCGAGGGGATTCAAGGCATTGCCCCAGAACAGGCGCTCGTCGACGGTCAGGGTGAGCAGGCGGCGCTGCTGCTGCGCGCTGCCATATAGCTGCAAGCCGGCCAGCTGCAAATGATGGAAGCCGAAGACATGCGCCAGTGCGCTGTCGGCCCGCGCCAGGATGCGTATCACCTGGTACACGAGGGGCCACGACGCGCCCTGGCCGCCGAATTCCGCGGGAATCGACAAGGTCAACAAGCCCGACTCGCGCAGCCATTCGCGTTCCTGGGCCGCGTGGCCGCCGGCCTGGTCGCGGGCATTGGCCGTTTCGGCCAGACGCGCGGCCAGCTTTGTTGCGACGCTGATGGCGTCCTGCAGGGGTTCGGCTGCGGGAGTGGTGCGAGCTGCGGCATGGAGAAAAGCGCTAGGCATGGGACAGATTCCAGAAAGACGATGAGGCCGATATTGCACCGCCAGGCGTGCGCCGTACACGAAGAAAACCGCGCATGGATATACGAAAAAAGCCACGCGGGGAGCGGCGCCTTCGCTTGCGGGGCGTCAGGCCCGGATAGTCAAAAAACGCATATCGAAGCGTGAAAGCATTCGTTTTGCCGGGCGGCTGATGGCGATACGCTGCAAGCATCCGAGCAACTCCAATCCGACAACGTACAGGGACGGGCATCACATGAGCATCTTGTTATTGGGCGGTAGCCCGCAACTCCCATCGAGTTCCAGCCGCCTGCTGCTGCATATCGGCGAACAGCTGGCGCTGCAGGGCCACAGCTACGCCAGGCTGCATGTGCGCGACTTGCCGGCGCGCGCCTTGCTGCTGGCCGACTACGACGACGCGGCGATAGCCCGCGCGGTGCGCGCCGTGGCCGACGCCGATGCCATCGTGATCGCCACGCCCATCTACAAGGCCTCGTATACAGGGTTGCTGAAAGCCTTCCTCGACTTGCTGCCGCAAGATGGCCTGGCCGGCAAGCTGGTGCTGCCGCTGGCCACGGGCGGCGGCCATGCCCACACCCTGGCGCTCGACTATGCGCTGCGTCCCGTGCTGCATGCGCTGGGCGCCAAGCAAGTCTTCACCAGCATTTATGCCAATGCGCAGCAGCTGGACTGGCACGAAGAGCGGGGCCTGAGCCTGGACGCGCCGATTGCCGAACGCGTGCAGGCCGGCATCGAGGAGCTCTCGAGCGGCCTGTTCGTGCTGCAGGGACAGCGCCCGCCCGCGCCAAGCGATATCTCCGTACCCGTGCGTTCGCTGCAAGACCAGCCTTACGCGCCCCACTATCAAGCCGCCTGATTATTCACCGACCAAGGAACTGTCATGACACACCGCCACGCACAACGACTCTCGCGCCGTACCACTTTGGGCTTGCTGTTTGCCACCGTTGCCGGCGTGATGGCGGCCGGCATGCCGGCCGCGGCGCAGGCGCAGGCCAAGGGGGAGGTCCGCATCGGTTATCAGAAATACGGCACCTTGACCCTGCTCAAAGGGCGCGGCACCCTGGAAAAACGCCTGGCCGGGCAGGGCGTGGGCGTGAAATGGACGGAGTTCCCGGCCGGCCCCGTGCTGCTGGAAGGCTTGAACGTGGGCAGCATCGATTTTGGCACCGTGGGCGAGGCGCCGCCGATCTTTGCCCAGGCGGCCGGCGCCAACCTGGTGTATGTCGGCAATGAGCCGGCGTCGCCGGCCAGCGAAGCCATCGTCGTGCCCAAGGGTTCCGGCTTGCGCACCCTGGCCGACTTGAAGGGCAAGAAAATCGCCCTGAACAAGGGCTCGAACGTGCATTACCTGTTATTGAAGGCGCTGGAAAAGGCCGGTGTCGCGTACGCCGATATCCAGCCCGTGTTCCTGCCGCCGGCCGACGCGCGCGCCGCTTTTGAAAGGGGTAGCGTGGATGCCTGGGCCATCTGGGACCCGTTCCTGGCGGCCGCCGAAAAGCAGCTGGGCGCGCGCGTGCTGGCCGATGGCAAGGGGCTGGTGGCGAACTACCAGTTTTACCTGGCCTCGCGTACGTATGCGGAAAAAAATCCCGAAATCCTGCGCATCGTGCTCGACGAAGTAGCCAAGGTCGATGACTGGGGCCGCAACAATCCGGAGGAAGTGGCGACGATTTTGTCGGCGCAGACGGGCTTGAGCAAGGAGGTGGTGGCGCTGGCCGCCTCGCGCTATGCGTATGGCGTCAAACCCGTGTCGGTCGACGTCATCGCGTCGCAGCAAAGGGTGGCGGACGCCTTTTCCAGCCTGAAGCTGATTCCCAAACCGATCATCGTCAAGGATGCGCTGCTGCCGGCGCGCCAGCTGGCCACCAGCGCAAAATAAGGAACGAATATCATGTCATTGAATGTCTTCTGGTTCATCCCCACCCACGGCGACAGCCGCTACCTGGGCACCTCGCAGGGCGCGCGCCCAGTCGATGCCGATTATTTGCGCCAGGTGGCCGTGGCTGCCGATACCCTGGGCTACGACGGCGTGCTGCTGCCGACGGGCCGTTCCTGCGAAGACGCGTGGGTGGTGGCTTCGTCGCTGATCAGCGTGACGCAAAAGCTCAAATTTTTAGTGGCCGTGCGTCCCGGCCTGTCCACGCCCGGTCTGGCCGTGCGCATGGCGTCCACGTTTGACCGCCTGTCGAACGGGCGCCTGTTGATCAATGTCGTCACGGGCGGCGACCAGGGCGAGCTGGAAGCGGACGGCCTGTTTGCCGACCACGCCAAGCGCTATGAAATCTCCGACGAATTCATTAAGGTGTGGCGCGCCACGCTGGCCGGCGAGGGCGGTGCGGCCGGCTATGATTTCGAGGGCAAGCATATCCAGGTCAAGGGCGCGAAAACCCTGTATCCGCCCGTGCAGAAACCGTATCCACCGTTGTATTTCGGCGGTTCGTCGGAGCCCGCGCACGAACTGGCGGCCGAGCAGATGGACGTGTACCTGACCTGGGGTGAACCGCCCGCCGCCGTGGCCGAGAAAATCGCCGACATCCGGGCGCGCGCCGCCAAGCGTGGCCGCACGGTGCGCTTTGGCATCCGATTGCACGTGATCGTGCGCGAAACGAACGAGGCGGCCTGGCGCGCGGCCGATGAACTGATCAGCCACCTGGACGACGACATCATCGCCAAGGCGCAGGCAGCCTTCGGCAAGATGGATTCCGTGGGCCAGCAGCGCATGGCGGCCCTGCATGGCGGGCGGCGCGACAAGCTCGAAGTGTCGCCGAATCTCTGGGCCGGCGTGGGCCTGGTGCGCGGCGGCGCGGGCACGGCCCTGGTGGGCGACGGCCCGACGGTGGTGGCGCGCATGCAGGAATACGCGGACCTGGGCATCGACACCTTCATTTTCTCCGGCTACCCGCATCTGGAAGAGTCGTACCGCTTTGCCGAACTGGTGTTCCCGCTGCTGGGCAAGGGCAAGGCCGTGGGTGAGCAGTCACTGACGGGACCCTTCGGCGAAGTCATGGCCAGTAATATCGTGCCGGCCGCGCCGCAGAAAAAGGCGGCCTGAGATGGCGGCCGGCTCGATACAACGCGCAAGCACCACCCCTTGGCCTTCGCTGCGTCATGCACTGGCGCCGTGGGCCTTGCCCGTGGCGCTGCTGCTGGCCTGGCAACTGGCGGCGCAATGGGGCTGGCTGTCGAGCCGCATTTTGCCCGAGCCGTGGGCCGTGGCGAAAGCCTTCTGGCACCTGGCCGCATCGGGCGAATTGTGGCTGCACCTGAAAACGAGCTTGTGGCGCGCGACGGTCGGTTTCGTCATCGGCGCGGGACTGGGCTTGCTGCTGGGCTTATTGACGGGCAGCTTCCGCCATGCGGAAACCCTGCTCGACACCACCCTGCAAATGGTGCGCAACATCCCCGCGCTGGCCCTGATACCGCTGGTGATCCTGTGGTTTGGCATCGACGAGACGGCCAAGCTGTTTCTGCTGGCCGTCGGCGTCTTCTTTCCCGTCTACCTGAATACCTTCCACGGCATCCGCTCGGCCGACCAGGGCTTGATCGAAATGGCGAAAAGCTATGGCTTGTCCGGCTGGCCCTTGTACCGCGACGTGATCCTGCCGGCCGCCATGCCTTCGATTCTGGTGGGCGTGCGCTTTTCGCTGGGACTCGTGTGGGTGCTGCTGATCGTCGCCGAAACCATTTCGGCGCAGGCAGGCATCGGCTACATGACCATGAATGCCCGCGAATTCCTGCAAACGGACGTGGTGCTGGTGGGGATACTGCTGTATGCCTTGCTGGGCAAGCTGGCCGATCTGTTCTCGCGCCACCTGGAACGCCATTGCCTGCGCTGGAATCCCGCCTACCGATAGTGACGAAATAAGGAAAGAACACCATGCTGCTCGCCCCCATCCAGATCGAAACGGATTTTTTGTCGCACTTCGTGCAGTACGACCCGGCCGGCGCACCGCCGCAGGCCAAAGTCGTCCCGCAAGCCCCTTTGGCGCGCCGCGGCGTGCCGCTGGCATTGACGCAATTGAGCAAGGCCTATGGCGAACGTCCCGTGCTGAAAAACGTCGACCTGCAGCTGGAAGCGGGTGAATTCGTCGCCATCGTGGGGCGCAGTGGCTGCGGCAAGAGCACCTTGCTGCGCTCGATCGCGGGACTGGAAAGCGTCGACGAGGGCAAGGTTGCCATCGGCAGCGGCGTCGGCGCACCCGACATCCGCATCATGTTTCAGGAGTCGCGTTTGCTGCCGTGGAAGACGGTGCTAGCCAACGTGGCCCTGGGCCTGCCCCGTTCCGTCGGCGCGGCGGCCGCCTCGCTGTGGACGGTGGGCCTGGCCGAGCGGGCCGACGACTGGCCGGCTTCCCTGTCAGGAGGGCAGAAACAGCGGGTGGCGCTGGCGCGCGCCCTCGTGCACGAACCGCAACTGCTGCTGCTCGACGAGCCCTTGGGCGCGCTCGACGCTCTGACGCGCATCGAGATGCAGCAGCTTATCGAGTCGCTGTAGCTGGCGCGCGGCTTCACGGCCGTGCTGGTGACGCATGACGTGGCCGAAGCCGTGGCCCTGGCCGACCGGGTGCTCTTGATCGAGGATGGGCAGATCACCATGGACGTGCGGGTGGACTTGCCGCGCCCGCGACAGCGCGGGAATGCGGCCTTCGCCGCGCTGGAGCAGGCTATCTTGTCGCGGGTACTGCAACCGTCTCGGCCAGCACGATGAAACCATCGCTATCGAGTGTCGCCACGATGCCTTCGTAGCTGTCGATGGCCGGGTGGCGCGTGGCCAGCGGGTGCGCATGCGTGGCGGTGACGACGATGACTTTCGCGCCAGCCGCCTCGCCTGCCTCGATGCCGACGGACGCGTCTTCGAAGACCAGGCAATCGGAGGGGGCCACGCCCAGTTTTTCTGCCGCCAGCAGGTAGCAATCGGGTTTGGGTTTTCCTGCCTTGACGTCTTCCGCCGTCACCATGATGGCGGGAATGGGCATGCCGGCCGCCTTCAGGCGGGCCGTGGCCAGTGCCCTCGGCGCCGAGGTGACAATCGCCCATTGCGCGGGTGGCAGCGACTGCAAAAAGCGCAGCGCCCCGGCGATTTCAACAATTCCTTCCACATCGATGATTTCCGCATCCGTGATGCCCTGCGACTCGCGCTGCGCGTCGACGCCGGGCAAGCGCAGTTTGGCGATGGTGTCGACCGAGCGGGCGCCATGGATGGTGGGCAGGAAAGCTGCGACATCGAGGCCCTGGCGCTGCGCCCAGGTACCCCAGATGCGTTCGGCGGCGGCGATGGAATTGATGACGGTGCCGTCCATGTCGAATAGCAGGGCGCGGTAGCGGCCTGCGGCCCGGGGTGGCGTCGACGATAACGGTGGCTGCTGCGGCGGCGAGGGCAGTGCGGACATGGCTTCCTTCCAGATGATGGACTGGAAGTCATTGTAACGGCAGTCGATTTTTATTTCACAGGTAGACCGATTCAAACCTGGCCACGGGCGCGCCATCCTTGAGCAGGATCAGGTATTCGCCATCGAAGCGGTAGCCCGTTACGCGGTTCAAACTGGCCAATACGGCGCTTTCCAGCTGCATCAACGGCGGCGGGCAGGCCATGCGCGTGCCGGCCAGCTGCGTGAAGCGCAGGACATTGCCGGTCAAGGTATAGCCGCCCATCACGCGGTTGCAGCCCGTAAAACCATGGACCTTGCCATCGTCGGTGAGGGTGATGCGCACTTCGCGCTCCTGCTCCGGTGCCATCGTCACGGCGGCGCCATCGAGCTGCGTCAGCTTCCAGTAGGTATTCGTCAGGCTGTAGCTGGGCGTCAGGCCGGTGTCCGGCTTGGCGTTGTCGGACATGGTGGCGCAGCCGCCGGCCATGGCGATGGCGGCGGCAAGAGGCAGATATTTCAGGCGATGCAGCATGGAGAGCTCCTGTGAGGGGGAATGCGTGCAGACTAGCAGGTTTTGCGCGCCGCTCAGCGCACGGCAGCGGCGATTCTTTCCATTTTGCCAGTCCTGGCATTAAACTCATGCTTTCTGCTGTTTCAACCTTGATCGGGAGCCGGACCGATGCTGCAAGCGCAAGCGCTGGATAATCGACTGGTCGCCACCACTGGCGACGACGTGCTGATCGACCGCATCGTGCCCGGCGCGCTGCTGGTCATCGCTTTCGGCTTCGTTTCGTGGACCACGCGCCCCGCCTTCGATTTCTACGGGCGCCTGAGAAAGCTGGAACAGGCCAGCGGCCAGCCTCTGAACAAAATCCTCGTGCGCGACTCGGGCAACGCCTGGTACCACCGCCGCATCGCTGGCCTGGGCAGCCATGTGGATGAAACGGCGCAGGCCCTGCGCGAGCTGGTGTGCCGCATCGCGCCCAGTCAAGTCACTACCCTCGGTCAGTCCATGGGCGCGTACGCGGCTGTCATGTATGGCTTGCTGCTGGACGCTCAGCAGATCGTCGCCTTCGGGCCGCTGTCCTTCCTCGACGTGCAGCAAGCGCGTTTGTACCATGAGCTGCGCTGGCTGCCAGTGATGGAGTCGCTGGCGCAAGACCCGCCGCCGTCGGGCTATTACGACCTGGCGGCCCTGTGCCGGGCCAGGGCGACGGACAAGATGCAGATGCACCTGGTGTTCGGCACGCGGCCTGACGCGGCCAGCGTGGGAGGCAGTGCCAGTGTGAGCGCCAGCGAATCGGTGAACCTCGACGCCATGCACGCGCAGCGCCTGGCCGCCTTTGGCCGCTGCACCCTGCACCCGTATCCGCACTCGGGCCACGCGGTGGTGCAGCACCTGATCGACACGAGGCGCATCAACGGCTTGCTGGCCGCATGCATACTCGGTCTCACCTTGGCCCCCGAGCCCATGCCGGAGATCGGCGGCGCGTGGCGGGATTGGGTGGCGGAAAACCTGCGCCTTGGCTGCGCCGGCGAACAACTGGTGGCGGTGCTGCAGCAGCACGGCTTTTCGCTGGCCAGCAGCATGGCTGCCGTGGATGCCGCCCGCGCCGCGCCGACAGCGCCATGACGCCGCAATTCGAACTCGATACCCTGAAAATCCGCATCGCCGCCCCCGAACTGGCGGCGCTCGACTTGCGCGTGCGGGTGCAGCGCGCGCTGCGCCAGCTGGTACTCGATGGCGTGCTGGCGCCCGGCCTGCGGCTGCCGGCCACGCGCGCGCTGGCGCAATCGCTGGGCGTGTCGCGCGATACGGTGGAAATGGCGTATGCGCAGCTGCGTCTCGATGGCTATCTGCGGCGGCAGGCGGGATCGGGCAGTTTTGTCTCGCCGACGATAGGCGCGAGCTTGCTGGGCAAGCCGGCGACTGCGCTGCAGCCCTTGTCCGCGCAGCGGGTGGCGCTCAGCGGGCGCGGTGCGCAGATTCTCGCCAGCGGCGGCGTAGCCGACCAGCAAAGCGTCAAAGCTTTCGCCACGGGCTTGCCGGAAACGCGGGCCTTCCCGCTCGATGTGTGGGAGCGCTTGCGGCGCCAGGCGGCCAGTAGCGAACACCATGTGCTGCTGCATGGCGACCCGCAAGGCGCAGAGCCGCTGCGCCAGGCCATCGCCGACTATGTGAACCTGGAGCGGGGCGCGCGGGCCACGGCCGGCCAGGTGCTGGTGCTGAGCAGCACGCGCCAGGCCTTGTACCTGTGCGCGCAAGTGCTGGCCGACGCACATGGCCCCATCCTGATGGAAGACCCCGGCTATTTCGGCGCGCGCAAGGCGTTCGAGATGGCGCAATTGCAGGTCGTGCCCGTGCCCGTCGATGCCGATGGCTTGTGCATCGAGCACTTGCGCGCGGACCGCAGCGGGGCCAACACGATTTACGTCACGCCGTCGCATCAATACCCGACGGGCGCCACGCTGGCGCTCGAGCGCCGCTTCGCGCTGACCGACTGGGCGGCCGAGCGCCAGGGCTGGATCATCGAGGACGATTACGACAGCCAGTTTCATTACGCGGGCTTGCCGACGGCGTGCGTGCAGGGGCTGGACACGCAGCAGCGCACGATCTACCTTGGCACCTTCGCCAAGTCGCTGTATCCGGGCCTGCGCATCGGCTACATGGTGCTGCCGCCCGCGCTGGTGAAACCGATGACGTATGCGCGCAGCATTCTCGACGGGCATACGCCGCAACTGGATCAGCTGACCTTGGCCCGTTTCATCGCCGATGGCCATTTCGCGGCCCATGTGCGGGCCATGCGCAAGGTCTACGCCGTGCGCCGCGATGCGATGGCGCAGGCCTTGCAGCGGCACTTGCCGCACGTGGTCACGGCGCAGCTGCCGCCGGGCGGCTTGCAGATGCCGTGTCTGCTGCACGAGGGCAGGGACGAGCTAGATACGCTACGCCTGGCGGCGCAGGCGGGCATCGTGCTACCGGGCCTGAGCCGCTTGTACGCGACGCCGCCGCAGCGGGGTGGCTGGCTGCTGGGCTTTGCGGCACTCACGCCGCACGAGATCGACAGCGGCATCGTCCGCCTGGCCCGCGCGCTGGGGTGAGTGCTCAAGTGGTCTGTTAAATGCGTGAGAATTGGCCTGCCAGAGCAGTCCATGTGAGCGCTAAGATGCCCTTTTTGAACCTCAGGCAAGGGCACACGCATGCAGACAAGTTCCACATCCTCGGCGGCAATCGACAACGGGCGCCAGGCGCACTGGCGCGACCTGGCATCCCCCATCATGGCGGCCTTTATTTCCGTCCTCGTCAATTATGGCGGCACCTTCGTGTTGGTGTTCCAGGCGGCCCAGCTGGCCCAGCTCAGCGCGGCGCAGACGGCGTCCTGGGTCTGGTCGCTGAGCATCGGCGTGGGCGTGACGGGCATCTGGCTCAGCTACCGCTACCGCGCGCCCATCATCACGGCCTGGTCCACGCCCGGCGTGGCCTTCCTGGCCACCGTCATGCCGCACACGCCGTATGCCGAGGTGATCGGCGCCTACATCATTTCCGCCATCGCCTTCATTCTGCTGGGCATGTCCGGCGCCTTCGAGCGCCTGGTACGGCTGATTCCTGGCGGCATCGCCGCCGGTTTGCTGGCCGGCATCCTGCTGCAGTTTGGCGTGAATGCGTTTGGCGGCGCCAGCGCCGACCCGCTGCTGGTGGTGGTACTGCTGCTGTCGTACGCCGTGCTGCGTCGTTTCACGGCACGCTTTGCCGTGGTGGGCATCATGCTGATCGGCCTGGCCCTGCTGCTGGCGCAGGGGCGCATCGATGCGCAAGGTATCGAACTGGCCCTGGCCGCGCCGGTGTTCGAGATGCCGCGCTTTTCCGTGGCGTCGCTGCTGGGCGTTGCGCTGCCCCTGTTCCTGATCACCCTGACGGGGCAATACATGCCCGGCATGCTGGTGCTGCGCAATGACGGTTACGGCGTCAGCGCCAATCCCATTTTGACGGTGACGGGGCTCGGTTCGCTGCTCATGGCGCCGTTCGGCGCGCACGCCTTCAATGTGGCCGCCATCACGGCCGCCATCTGCACGGGCAAGGATGCGCATGCGGAGCCGGCTAAGCGCTATGTCGCCGGGCTGGCGTGCGGCGTGCTGTACATCCTGGTGGGCATCTTTGGCGTCACCCTGGCCAGCCTGTTCATGGTCTTGCCGCGCAGCTTCATCACGGCGCTGGCCGGGCTGGCCCTGCTGGGCGCCATCGGCAACAGCCTGGCGCAGGCGATGGCGGACGTGCGCATGCGCGAAACGGCGCTGATCACTTTCCTGGCGACGGCTGCGAACGTTACCCTGCTGGGCGTGGGCGGCGCCCTGTGGGGGCTGGCGGCCGGACTGGCGGCGCATGGGCTGATGCATGGCTGGCGCAAGGCGGCTTGACAGCGGCATCGCCAGACAGCTTGCCCATGTTGCCAGCCGCCGCATACAATTGCTGCGCCCGTGCCCGCTGGCTCCGTGTTTCCGATCTGGGCCGAACGATGCACGAGATCACTCCCTGGCGCATGGCCTGGCCATTTTTGCGCTGGCCGCCGTCTGGGTGTGAATGTTTATTTTTAACGAAAAGCGAGAAAGCGATGCCTGTCAGTTCCTATCTGAATACCCGCCCCGTGCTGGGCGAACGCGTTTACCTGCATGACACGGCGCAAGTGATTGGCGATGTACAGATCGGCGACGACTGTTCCATCTGGTGCAACAGCGTGCTGCGCGGTGACGTCAACCGCATCGTCATCGGCGAGGGCAGCAATATCCAGGATTTTTCCATGGGCCATGTGTCGCACAAGAATGCGGCCAAGCCCGACGGTTCACCCTTGACCATCGGCAAGTACGTGACCATCGGCCACTCCGTGATCTTGCATGGCTGCACGATAGGCGACGAATGCCTGATCGGCATGGGCAGCATCGTCATGGATGATGTGGTGGTGGAAAAACACGTGATGCTGGGCGCGGGCAGCCTGGTCTCGCCGGGCAAGGTACTGGAAAGCGGCCATTTGTACGTGGGCCGTCCTGCCGCCAAGGTGCGCGCGCTCACTGAAGCGGAGATCGCCTACCTGCGCTATTCGGCTGAACACTATGTGCGCGTCAAAAACAATTACCTGGCCGGTGGGGACGACGCCTGAGCGCCAGCGCCGTCAAGGCGGCGCAATTCCGGCCGCGGCGCCAGGTCTTGCGGCAGGCGCAGCCTGGATACGAGGCCCAGGCGCCGCAAGAGCAGCAGCATCCACCAGCCCGGGTCCCATTCGCCCGGCAGCAAGCCCAGCCTGGCTGAGCCCGGGTACGCGTGATGGTTGTTATGCCAGCATTCGCCCATGGTCAGCAGCGACGTCAGGCGGATATTTCGGCCTTGCACGGCGGCGCCATGGACCTCAAAGTGCATCTGCCCATGGTTGTGGGCGAAGTAGCCGACCAGCCAATGGCCCAGCACGCCGGCGCTGACGCGCGCGCAGACGCCCCAGCAAACCAGGCCCCAGCCGCCCCAGGCGAAGAACAGCAGTGCCCACGGCAGTTGCTGCAGCATCCAGGTTGTTTCCAGAAAACGGTAAAAGCGGTCGTGCGCAATGCGCGGCTCGATGGCGATATGTGGCGGGTGATCGAGGTCCAGGCGGCAGTGTAGTTGCCACCAGGCATCGCGCCAGAGGCCGGCGCCGTGGCGCAGGTAGGGGTGGCAAGCGGTCAGCCGCTGGGCATAGTCGCGCAATTCGTGCTGGCGCAGCAGGCCCAGCGGGCCGCTGAGGCCCACCAGCACGCCCAGGTACACGAGCAGGTATTCCAGCCACTGCGGGCATTCAAAGCTGTCGTGGATCAGCTTGCGGTGGCTGCCCAGCGAATGGCCGAACAGCAGGACGATGGCCGTGCCGGACACAAACAGCAGCAGGCCCGTCCAGCTGAAGGCGAACAGGGAGCCGGCAATGGCGCCGGCCAGCATGGTTGCCAGCCACAGCGATTGCAGCGGCGCGTAGCGCACCGCACCGTTCAGCACGCTGCCGGCGTGCGTGGCGCGGGCGCGGTGGCTGTCCAGGCTGGCAGCGGACATCAATCCTTGGGGGCTGACGACGGTTGCGTGTACTTGTCGAAGTTGGTGATGTAGTCGTTGAAGTTGTCGGTCAGCATGCGCTTGTATTGTTCCGTGAAGAACGCCACGGCACCTTCTTTCTCTTCCTGCATCTTGGCCACGTCGTCGCTCTTGCTGGCGACGAGGAAGGCGTTGAAGCGGGCGGCCGCGTACAGCAGCGAGGTGGCTACTTCGTTGCCGCGGCTATGTTCGCACTGCGCGTTGGCCAGGGCGATGACCTGGTCGGCGCGCTCCCAGAATTCCGGGCCCGGTGCTGGTTTGGTGGTTGGTGTGCTCATAAAAATCCCTCATGAAAGTGCGCGCCAGTCTACACAGGGGCGCGCGGGCTGTCCAGCCGCGCGCCTGTCAGGGCGCTTGCAGGATCTGTTCGAGCAGCACGGCCAAGGGCTGGCGAATGTCGAGCACGATGCCGGCCTCGTCCAGCTGTAGAGGCTGCAGGGTGGCCAGCTGGCTGTCGAGCAGGCTGGGCGGCATGAAATGACCGGGGCGCTGCAAACGGCTTTCCAGCACAGCGCGCGGGCCGTCCAGGTGGACAAAGCGCAGGGCCGGGTCGCCTGTGCGCAGCAGGTCGCGGTAAGCGCGTTTCAGGGCCGAGCAGGATACCACCAGGCCGCTGCCCTGGGCGCGGGCCATGGCGATGCGCTCGCGCAGGGCGGCCAGCCAGCCGGCCCGGTCGGCATCGTCGAGGGGGGTGCCGGCGGCCATCTTGGCCACGTTTTCCGGGGAATGCACGTCGTCGCCTTCCACGTAAGGCAGGTGCAAGGCGTCGGCCAGCAGGCTGCCGACGGCGCTCTTGCCGCAGCCGGACACGCCCATCACGACCCAGCGCGCGGCCGGCACGCCCGCCTCAAGGCGCCGAGACGATGACGGTGACGCGGCGGTTTTCCGCCTTGCCCGCCTTGCTGGCGTTCGAGGCGACGGGCTTGCTCATGCCCAGGCCCTTGACGGAGATATTGTCGCGAGGAATACCCGATACGCTCATGGCGTCGGCCACCGCGTTGGCGCGCGCCAGCGACAGCTTGTTGTTGTACGCTTCCGTGCCTTCGTTATCCGTATGGCCTTCCACGCGCATGTGGGTAATGCCCACTTTCAGCAGGGCGGCGCTGATTTTCTGGATGGCGTTGCGGCTGGGCGGGATCAGCTTGGCGGCGTCGAATTCGAACAGCAGCTTGTCGGTAAAGCTGAGCTCCCAGCCTTCGTCGGTCTGGTTGAAGCCCTGTTCCTTCAAGATGGCGACTTGTTCGGCGTTGAACAGCGGTTTTGTCTCTGGCGTGCTTTGGCAGGCGGCCAGCAGGCCCAGCATCAACAGACCGAGGAAGCCGCGGCGTAATTGCTTGTAGATAAATTGCATGGTGTTGCTCCTTGGTTCAGGGGTGAGTATGGGGTTGTGGCAAGCGCGCCACCTGGCGCGTGCCGCGTTGCGCCTGTTTGGCGCGGTACATGGCTTCGTCCGCCGCGCCGACCAGCGAGACGGCGTCGATGGCGTGATCGGGGAAGACGGCCACGCCGATGGTCAGCGAGCTGACGATGCTGTTGCCGGTAGGCAGTTCAATGGCTTGCGCCATGGCGGCGATGATGTTGTCGGCGATGTGCACGGCATCGCTGCTGTTGCGCAGCGGCTTGAGCAGGATGGCGAATTCGTCGCCGCCCAGGCGCGCCACCAGGTCGCCTTCGCGCAATTGCTGCTTGATGCGGGCCGCGATCGTCACCAGCACGCGGTCGCCCGAGGCATGGCCGAAGGTGTCGTTGATGTATTTAAAACGGTCGCTGTCGAGAAATAGCACGGCCACCTTGCCATTACTGACCCGCGCTTCGAGGATGGCGCGTTCCAGTTCCGCTTCCATGAAGGCGCGGTTCGACAGGCCCGTCAGACTGTCGTGATTGGCGCGGTGCGACAGCGAGGCGTGTTCCTTTTGCAGATGGCTTTGCCATGCTTCCAGTTCGTCGAGCAGGGCGTTGAAGTCGTCATTGATCTGGTTCAGTTCGGCGATATTGGCCGGCGGCACGCGCAGTTCGAACGAGCGGTCGCGGCGCACGCGATGGGCCGTTTCCGCCAGGTGGCGCAGGGGCGACGTGATCTCCGTTTCCATGCGGCGCGACAGGCGCACGGCGACGACCAGGCTGAGCACCAGGCAAGCCAGCAAACAGGCCAGGCCGCTGAGCAGGAAGGGCAGCAGGCTGCGGCTATGCGGCACCAAGGTGATGCTGCCGATGGCCTGTTCATTGCGCGTGACGGGGAAGGTCAGCGAATCGGGCAGCATCCAGCCCGTCAGCGCGCGTTCGATATAGTAGCGCGTGCCATGTTCGCCCCGTTCCCAGCGGGCCAGCACCTTGCCGGCCTTGTTGCTCACCTGCGCCTGGTCGATATCTTCATTGACGCCGATCAGCGCCAGCGCTTCTTTGGCGACCCCGGAGTCGTTAAAGACGACGGCTCCCTCCACCGTGTAGCTCATCGAACGTGCCACCAGGCGCAGATTCTGGTCCGAATACACGCGCAGCGCCAGCAGCGCCACGGCCGTCAGGGTCAGGCCAGCGGCCAGCACGGCGATCAGCGACACGCTCAGGTGGGCGCGCCGCAGCACGCTGTCGAGCGTGGGGCGGGGCTGGCGGGCAAGCTTATTGCTTTTTCGGGCGCTCATGGCGGCGGTCCCTTGCGACGTGCAATTTGCAAGGCGTTCGGATGCACGCGCAAGCCGCTGCGGGCGATGGCGTCGAGGTTGACATCAAAACCGATCTGCGGCTCGTTCAGGCGCAGACAGAACATGGTGCCCACGGCGCAGGACGTGCCGGGTTCGGCGACCGATAAAATCGGCTTGCCGATGATCTGCGCCAGCAGATGCTCGCGTTCGCCCTCGGGCAGGCTGCCCATGTAGACGACGTCGCATTCGCTGACAGCGGCTGGCGCCGCCGGAACTTTTACGCGGATACGCTGGCCCAGGATGGAGGCGGGCGTGTCGACGATGGCCGCGCCGTAGCGGGGCGTACCGAGTATGCAGACGCGCACTTCCTGGCGCGCCACGGGCCAGCGCACATAACTGATGATGCCAAACAAGACCTGGGCCACCTCGGCGGGACGCCTGGCGTCTGCCGCCGCGCCCGTTTGCGCCCACGCGCACGGCGCCAGCGCCGTGCAGGCGAGCAGCCAGGCCAACAGCGAGGTCAGCAGGGCGGGCGGCGCGGGGCGCTGCCGGTGGCGGGGGAAGGAGGGCACGGCGTCGGTGTCTTTATGCAGGTCGGATGGCTATTCAAATAGTTACTCAGCAACACAGACTGTACGGAAGTCCCTGTTGAAAGTAAATCACGGCGCTATGCCATAACCTTGCATTATAAACACGAATGTGAAAACTTGCGTTCTTTACCATGAGAATTTCTTGTCAACACTGCCGTGGCGCGCCAGAGTGTTGCTATTCTTCCAATGTCGCTTCCAGCAAATCGATTTCGCGCAGCAGGCGCAAGTGGATGGTGTCATCCAGTTCGCCCGAGATGCGGCGGCGGAACAGTTCGTCCCGCTCCGCATTCAGCGCTTCCAGGCGTAGCGCGCGTTCGGTCCTGGCCAGTTCCTGCAGCCGCATCGCTTCGTCGTTGCTGCTTTCGCCATACGCGAGGCGGCGCTGGTAGGCTTCGATCAGGCGGTTGGCCGCCTCGGTGACGACTTGCTGCTTGTCATTCTTGTCGATGCCTTCGCACACCTTCTCCAGCCGCGCGATGGCCGCCTCGGCGGCTGCGGCGCGGGCATTGCGCTCTTCCGTCGAACGGCGCGCGGGCGGCGCGAACACCAGGCCCTTGGTCAGCAGGGGCAAGGTGACGCTGGCCAGCAGCAGCGACAGCAAAATAACACCCATGGCCAGGAAAATGACGAGGTCGCGCGCGGGGAAACGCGTGCCGTCGGGCAAGAACAAGGGCAGGGTCAGGATGCCGGCCAGGGTCAGCGCGCCGCGCACGCCCGCAAACGACGCCACCAGCAACAGGCGCAGGCTGGGGCGGGCCAGCAGCGCCGCGTCCTTCGATTCGCCCGCCACTTTCTTGTGGTGCTTGAACAGGGTCAGTTTCATCGAGATGAAGACCCAGAGGAAGCGCATGAAGGTCAGCCCCACCGTGATGGCGACGACGAACAGGGGCAGTTTCCAGGCGCTGCCGGCGCCCACTTCCATGGAAGCGGCGGGCAAGCCGGCAACCGTGGTGGGCAGTTGCGCGCCCAGCATCACGAAGATCACGCCATTCAAGACCAGTTGTATTGTATCCCACACGGCCTTGCGCTGGGTGCGCGTGGCGGCCAGCGGGCGGCCGATCAGATCGGCGTAATGCATGGACACGCCCGCCGTGGCGGCGGCCAGGATGCCGGAACCGTGGATTTGCTCGGCGCCAAGGTAGGCGGCAAACGGGATCAGGGTGCTGATGAGGATTTGCAGGCCCGGCTCTTCGCCGACCTTGCTTACCAGCCATTTATTTGCCAGGCCCACGCCCCACGAGATGGCCAGGCCGATGATGATGCCGCCGCCCGCTTCCTGCAGGAAACTCAGCGAGGCGGCGCCGATGGAAAAGCCGCCCGTCATCATGGCGCCCACGGCAAAGGTGAAGCAGACCAGGCCCGAAGCGTCGTTGAGCAAGGATTCGCCTTCGAGAATGTGCATCAGGCGCGGCGGGATGGGATTGCCGGCGGCAATCGCCGACACGGCCACGGGGTCCGTCGGCGAGAGGATGGCGCCCAGCGCGAAGGCGACGGCCAGCGGTACGCTGGGAATCAGCCAGTCGATGAAGAAACCCATGCCCAGCACGGTAAACAGCACCAGGCCGATGGCCAGCATCAGGATCGAGCGCGCGTCGGAAAAGAAGGCGCCCTTGGGGATGCGCCAGCCATCGAGAAACAGCAGCGGCGGGATGAAGAGCAGGAAGAAAATGTCGGGATCGAGCGGCACTTGCACGCCAAACAGGGCCAATCCCGTGCCGCCGGCGATCTGGATCAGGGGCAGCGGCAGCTTGACCCAGCGCGAGCGGGCGAGAAAGCCGCACAGGACGACGGTCAACACGAGGATGAGGATGATGGTAACGGTATGCATGAAGGAGCGGCGGCGTGCTGAAACGCTGATTATAAGGCGCAGCCCGCCTGCCGGCAGCGCCTGCGTGTCATTGCGTACATACAATAAGTCACAATCGCGGTAAGATTGTACCTGTCGTTGTCACCATCGGCGCTGTCGCCGCCGTCCGTGCGCGGCACGCGTGCCTAGCCTTTTACCGGATTCCTGTTTTGCTCAAGAAAATCTTCACCGGCCTGCTGCTGTCGCTGGCATTGCTCATCGTGGCGGCCCTGGCCGCGTATCTGTATTATTGGCGCCCCGCGCTGGCACCCATCGATCCGCCTGCCGCCACGGCATTTTCCCCGCAAGTGGTGGAGCAGGGCCGCATCCTGGCCGGCATGGGCAATTGCGCCGCCTGCCATACGGCCAGGGGCGGCGCCGACTACGCGGGCGGCCACGGCCTGGCTACGCCGTTCGGCACGATCTACGCGACGAATATCACGCCCGACCGGCAAACGGGCATCGGCCGCTGGTCGCTGGCCGCCTTCCAGCGGGCCATGCGCGAAGGCGTGGGCCGCGATGGCGCGCATTTGTATCCCGTCTTTCCGTACACCCATTTCAACCTCGTCTCGGACGCCGACCTGACGGCCTTGTACGCGTATGTCATGACGCGCCCGCCCGTGTATGCGGTGGCGCCCGCCAACAGCCTGCCTTTCCCCCTGAACCTGCGCCCCTTGCAGGCGGGCTGGAAGCTGCTGTTTTTCAAGCCGGCCAGCTATCAAATGGATACTGCGCAAGGCCTGGACTGGAACCGGGGCCGCTACCTGGCCGAGGGGCTGGCGCATTGCGCCGCCTGCCACACGCCGCGCAATGCGCTGGGCGCCGAGCTTGCCGGCTCATCCTATCTGGGCGCGTCCATCGACCATTGGTATGCGCCGTCCTTGACCAGCGCCAACACGGCACCCCTGCCGTGGACGCAGGACGAGCTGTACGCTTTTTTGCGCACGGGGGCGACGGTCTTGCACGGCGTGGCGGCAGGGCCCATGTCGGCCGTCGTGCACGAAGGCATGGGCGCTTCGCCCGATAGCGATATCCGCGCGCTATCCGTCTATTTTGCCGGCCTGGCCGCAGTCGGGCAACGCCAGGTCGATACCGATACCGTGGTGCAAGCCGGCATCGCCCGCTCGCAGCGCGTCAGCCTGGTCGACAACGACCGTGGCGCCAGCCTGTACGTGGCCGCTTGTGCATCGTGTCACTCGAACAGCGATGGCCGCCCCGTGGCTCTGCGTCCGGAACTGAGCCTGAATAGCGCCGTCAGCGCGCCCGATCCCGCCAACCTGATCCAGGTGATATTGCACGGCATCAGCAAGGACGAGGCGATGCCTGGCGTGCTGATGCCCGGTTTTGCCGCCTCGCTGACGGACAACGACGTGGCCCAGCTGGCCGCCTATTTGCGCCGCAGCCGCAGCCCCCAGCCGGCCTGGACGAACCTGGAAGCGGCCGTGGCGCGCGCGCGTGCCGGCAAGTAATTCTTGAAGTTTCTTATGTGCAATGCTCATGTATAACATTTATGTATAACCTTATTGTGAATGGCCAGCCCTTCGGCACCGAGGCCGACGCCGAGACGCCCCTGCTGTGGGTGCTGCGCGACGAAGCGCATTTAAAAGGCACGAAGTTTGGCTGCGGCATCGGCATGTGCGGCGCCTGCACCGTGCACGTGGATGGCCGCGCCATGCGCTCGTGCATCACGCCGATTGCCGCCGTCACCGGTTGCGCCATCACCACCATCGAAGGCCTCTCGCCGGACGGCACGCATCCTCTGCAGCGGGCCTGGGTCGCCACGCAGGCACCGCAGTGCGGCTATTGCCAGTCGGGCCAGATCATGCAGGCGGCGACCTTGTTGCGCGACTATCCCCAGCCGACGGATGCGAATATCGATGCCGTCATGAGCGGCAACCTGTGCCGCTGCATGGCGTATGTGCGCATTCGCAAGGCCATCAAGCTGGCGGCCGGCATGCAGGAGGCGCCCGGTGTTTAAGTTGCCAAAAGAAACTAACAGTGCGCGTGCCCCCGCGCTGGGGCGGCGCGGTTTCCTGATCGCCGCCGCCGGCGCGGGTTTTACCCTGGCCTTCTTGCGCGCCGACAGCTCATTGGCTGCCGGCAAGGTGGCGCCCGCGCCGCCCGCCAAGTCTGCCACTGCGCCCGTGTTCGACCCCAGCATCTGGTTCCAGATCGGCCGCGACGGCATCGTCACCGTCAACATCGCCAAGGCGGAAATGGGCCAGCATATCGGCACGGCCCTGGCGCGCATCGTTGCCGAGGAGCTGGAGGCGGACTGGAGCAAGGTACGCCTGCATTACGTGGACACGGACCCGAAATGGGGCTTGATGGTGACGGGCGGCAGCTGGTCCGTCTGGCAGAATTTCGACCCCCTCAGCCGCGCCGGCGCGGCCGGGCGCCTCGCGCTGGTCGAAGAGGGCGCGCGCCTGCTGCGCGTGCCCGTATCGGCCTGCCACGCCAGACTGGGCGTCGTGCATGGCCGGGGGCGCTCGATTGCCTATGGCGACATCGTGCGCCGTGGCAAACTGGCGCGCCAGTACACGCCCGAGCAATTGCAGGCCATCGTGCTGAAAACGCCATCGCAGCGCAGCCTGATCGGCCAGCCTGTGCAGGCGCTCGACATTCCCGCGAAACTCAATGGCACGGCCGTGTACGGCATCGATGCAGAAGTCGAGGGCATGCTGTTTGCGCGCCCGAAGATTCCGCCCACGCGCTACGGTGCCAAGGTGGTGTCCATCGATGATACGGCGGCGAAAGAGGTCAAGGGCTACCTGCGTTCGTTCGCCTTGCACGATCCCAGCGGCACGGTGCCCGGCTGGGTCATGGTGGTGGCCGAGACGTATGCGGCCGCCATGCGCGCCGCCGATCTGGTGCAGGTGAAATGGCGGGCTGGCGCGGCGGCCCACGTGGCGGAGCAGGATATCGTCAACTACGCCACCAAACAGCTGGCCGATGCCAGCCTGGGTGCTCGCGTAGTCGATGATGATGGCGTGGAGCAAGCTTTCAAGGATGCCAGCCTGCAACTGGAACGCCACTACACGACCAGCACCGTGCTGCATTTCCAGCTGGAACCGGTGAATGCGCTGGCGCAGGAAATCGATGGCGTCTGGCATATTCATGCGGGCAACCAGTGGCAATCGTTGATCCTGCCTGTGCTGGCGCAGGCCTTGCAGGTGCCGGAGAGCAAGGTGATGCTGCATACCTATCTGCTGGGCGGCGGCTTCGGGCGGCGTTTGAATGGCGATTATTGCGTGCCGGCCGCGCTGGCGGCGCAAGCCGTGGGGCGCCCCGTCAAGATGATTTGCACGCGGGCCGATGATGCCCGTTTCGATTCGCCCCGTTCGCCATCCGTGCAGCATGTGCGCATGGCCTTCGACGATGCCGGCAAGGTGTCGGCGATGGTGCACGAGGCCAGCGCGGGCTGGCCCACGCAAGCGATGATACCCGCCTTCCTGGCCAAGAATAAGCAGGGTCATCCGTATGACCCGTTCGCCATCGCCGGCGCCGACCATTGGTACACGGTGGGCGCGCAGCGCGTGCGGGCCGTGTCGAACGACCTGGCCAACAGCAGTTTCCGCCCCGGCTGGCTGCGCTCCGTGGGCCCCGGCTGGACGAATTGGGCTGTGGAAAGTTTTATGGACGAGGCGGCGCAGGCGGCCAAGGTCGATCCGCTGGCCTTCCGTTTGTCGCTGCTGCAGGGCACGGGGCGCAACGCGGGCAGCGCGCCGAACGCCGTCGGCGGTGCCGCGCGCCTGGCCCACGTGCTGCGGCGGGTGGCGGACAAGGCCGGCTGGGGCACGGCCATGCCGCCCGACACGGGCCTGGGCATCGCCGCCACGTTCGGCCAGGAACGCGACATGCCCACCTGGACGGCCTGCGTCGCCCGCGTCAAGGTGGACCGCAGCACTTGCATGGTGAAAGTCGAAAAACTGTTCATGGTGATCGACGCGGGTAGCATCGTCGACCCGGATGGCGCGCTGGCGCAGGCGGAAGGGGGCGCATTGTGGGGCGTGAGCATGGCCTTGCATGAAGGCACGGCTTTCCTGAATGGCGAAGTGAAGGATACCAATCTGAATACCTACACGCCCCTGCGCATGGCCGACGTGCCCGAGCTCGACATTGAATTCCTTGCTAGTGCGGCAACTTCGACGGGCATGGGCGAGCCGCCCACGACGGCCGTGGCGCCGGCGATCGGCAACGCCATCTTCGCCGCCGTGGCTTCGCGCGTGCGGCATTTGCCGATCCGCCCGGAAGCCGTGCTGAAGGGGCTGGACCGGCACGGCGCCGTCTGATGCGGACGCGTGGCAAAATGACGTGCGCCGCGCGTGAACGGACGCAGGCTGCTACACTGAGGAGTGCCGCTCAGGGCGCGCAGGCGGCGCCCGGTCCGGCAATAGCAGCGCAATAGCAGCGTGATTTCACGCTTGATGTCAGCCCGATTTCAGCTCGATAGCGGAGGCAGCCATGCAAGAACAATTTGTCAGCATCACGGCCGATGAACTTCAAATGGACGGCGTGCTTGAAATGCCCGAGCGACCCGTGGGCATCGTCCTGTTTGCCCACGGCGCGGGGGCCGACAGTGATTACCTGGGCGCCTCCAGCCATGCTACCTCCCAGGATTTTTTGCGAGCGGGCATCGCCACCCTGCGTTTCGACCAGGGCGGTGTCGGACCCGGCGGCGGCAGCAATGGCCACGCGTATTTCGTGCGCAGCGATATCGTGCTGCTGGCGCGCCAGCTGGAAAAAGCCCTCGGCTGGCTGCAGGTCGACGCCTCCACGCGGCGCTTGCCCTGCGGCCTGTATGGCTATGGCAGCAGCGCGGCCGTCGTCATGCAACTTGCGGCCTGGCGCAGTGCGGAAATCGCCGCGCTGGCCGTCTGCGATGGCCAGGTGGAAATGGCGGGCAAGGCGGCGCTGGAAAACGTGCGCGTGCCATCCTTGCTGATCGTGGGCGGGCGCGACCCCGACGTGGCCGGCCTGAACCGCATGGCTTTCGCCACCTTGCGCTGCGACAAACAACTGGAACAGATCGCCGCCCCTGGCGGGCCCGACGCGCGCCACCAAGCCGCCTTGCTGGCCACGGACTGGTACACGCGCCATTTCAACGGGCATACCAGCACGGCGCAATAGCTCAATCAGGCAAGGGCGTCAGGCCACGGCGCGCAAGTTCTTCGCATGGAAGCGTACATGCTCTTCCATGAAGCTGGCGATGAAGTAATAGCCGTGGTCATAGCCGGCATGGCGGCGCAACTGCAATGGCTGGCCGGCGTCGCGGCACGCCGCTTCGAAGACCTCGGGGTACAGTTGCTCGGGCAAGAACTTGTCGGACAGGCCCTGGTCGATCAAGATGCCTTCGGGGAACAGTGGCCCCTGGCCCTGCAGGCCGCGCATCAGCGCGCTGGCGTCGTACTGCTGCCAGCTGGCTTCATCGCTGCCCAGGTAGCCCATAAACGCTTTCTTGCCCCACGGACATTGGCTCGGTGCGGCGATGGGGGCGAAGGCGGACACCGAGCGGAACAGGTCAGGATTGCGCAAGGCCAGCACCAGCGCGCCATGGCCGCCCATCGAGTGGCCGAAAATACCCGTGCGTTGCGCATCGATCGCCAGTTCCTGTTCCAGCAGCGCGCGCAGTTCCAGGAGGTAGCTGTACATGCGGTAGTGGTTGCTCCACGGCGCTTCGGTCGCATCGACATAAAATCCGGCCCCCGCGCCGAAATCCCAGGCATCCGTCTCGCCCGCGATGTTCGCGCCACGCGGGCTGGTGTCGGGCGCGATCAGGATCAAGCCTTCCTCGGCCGCCACGCGCTGCGCGCCGCCCTTGATCATGAAGGTTTCTTCCGTGCACGTCAGGCCAGCCAGGTAAAACAGGGCGGGGCGCTTGATGCTGACGGTGGCGCCTGGCGCCGTGTCGGGAATGAAGGCCGAAAAACGCATGGGCAAGCCGATGGCTTGCGCGTCGTGGCGATAAAAGCGTTGTACACCGCCAAAACAGGCGTGTTCACTCAACAGTTCCAGCATGAATTCTCCTCGTTAATATCATAGTATAGCCAGAGCGGCGCACCGCTGAGCCGGGATCAGCCCAGCATGGCCGCTAATGCTGGCAAGATGTCCTGTGCCGGCGCATCGGTCTTGAATGCCAGCAAATGGTCGGCGCGCGTCTTGCCCATGTTGATGGCGGCCACGGGCTTGCCCGTCTCGGCCGCCATGCGGCACAGGCGAAAGCTGGAATACACCATCACGGACGAGCCGACTACCAGCAGCGCGCTGGCCTCCATCAGCTTGCGCTCGGCCTCGGCCGCGCAGGCGGAGGGTACGCCATCGCCAAAGAACACCACGTCCGGCTGCAGGGTGCCGCCGCAGCGGGGGCAGACGGGCAGGTGGAAGGTGGCCAGCTGCGACGGCTCCAGCAAGGCGTCGCCATCGGGCGCCGGCGTGGCCGTGGCGCCCAGCATGTGCGGATTGTCGCGTTCCAGCATGTCCTGGATCAGGCGGCGCGTGTGGCGTGCCTGGCAATCGAGGCACACCACGCCATGTATGCTGCCGTGCAACTCCGTGACGGCTGGGCTGCCGGCCTGCTGATGCAGGCCATCCACGTTTTGCGTGACCAGGCCGCCAATGTGCTGGCGCTGGGCCAGTTGCGCGATGGCCAGGTGGCCGGGATTCGGCATGGCGCGCGCCAGGGTGGGCCAGCCTACCATGCTGCGGGCCCAGTAGCGGCGGCGCACGGCTTCCTGGCGGCGAAAATCGGGGCCTTGCACGGGCGCGTTGCCGCGCCGCACGCCTTCCGTGTCGCGGTAAGCGGGAATGCCGGACGCCGTGCTGATGCCCGCGCCCGTCAGCAGCAGCACGTCGGGATGGCGCTGCAGGAACTGCGCCAGCTGATCGAAGGCAGGATCGTCGCTGGCGGCTTGCAGGCTGGCGGAGGGAAAGTTTTGCATGATGCGCCATGCTAACCGAAAAGCGCGGCGCCGTTGCAATGGGGGTGTTTACTCCAGCTTCATGCCGAAACGCTGCAGCCGCGGCTGCCAATGCTCCTCGATATTGGCCGAGACGAGGATGCGCTCGGCCTTGCCAATCAGCAATGCGCGCGGCACGAAGCCGAAATAGCGCGAGTCGGCGCTGTTGTCGCGGTTATCGCCCAGCATCATAAAATGGTCGGCCGGCACCGTTACGGGGGCAAAGCTGCGCGCCGCGCCCGCGATTTGCGGCAAGAGCTGGATGCGGTGCTGTTCGGTCGCGTTGCGCTCGCTGATGCGCTGCGCTGTCAGCTGGCCCAGGTGGGCGATGGTTTCCGGCGCCGTATCGAGCGCCGTGTACCGGGCGGGCTGGCCATTGATGACCAGCTCTTCATTGCGCATTTCCACCGTGTCGCCGGGCAGGGCGATGATGCGTTTGATCAATCGCGTGCCGTCTTTCGGCGAAGAAAATGTGACGATGTCACCCCGCTGCGGTTCGCCCAGGCGTTGCAGCACGATATCGGTGAGCGGCACTTTCAGGTTGAAGGCGAGGCGGTTGACGAAGACCACGTCGCCTTCGAGCAGGTTGGGGCGCATGGACGCCGACGGTATGGGATTCCAGTCCGCCACGGCCGTGCGGAACACGCCGAACAACAGCAGAAACATCAAAAAACCTTTATTGGCGCGCATCCATGTGCTCATGTCGGCTCTTTCGCTGGGCTGGGCCCGTGATGGTGAAGGGAAACGCCATTGCTGCTGGCGCCCTATCCACGATGCACGGCGAGGCTGAAGCCAGTCTTAAATCACACGACCGGCAGCACGGTCTTTGTTGCGCGCAAGCGTCAGCAATGCGGCTATTTGAAGGCCTTGATGACGGCGTCCAGCTTGACCTTCAGCGATTTGTCGTGCGCGTGGATGGCCGGCACTTCGCGCTGTACGCCGAGCAGCTGGTAGACGGCCGTCTGCGCCGCACGCACCGAGTATTCCACGGTGAAGACGACATCGTCGGCGATTTCCACGAACTGGCTGACGAAGGCCAGGTTGACGCAGTTGGCCGGCACGGGCAACGGGCGGTCGCTCTTCGCGCGGGGCATGAACATGCTGGTGATGTAGGGCATGCGGCAGGGGATGCAGTTGGCCGTGGCCATGATGTCGAGGTCGAAGTTCAGATGGCCGCACAGCTCGCGCAGGATGTCCTCGCCGCTGCAGTCGGACATGGGCTTGGCGACGAAATTGCCGATGCGGTCAGGGTGCAGCGCATAGCCCCAGAATACTTGCACGCCCTCGGGCTGGCCGGCGAAATGGGGCTGGTGCGCCAGCACGATGGACATGAACCAGTTGCTGTCCTTGAAGGTGACGAGGCCGCCCGTGCCCGCGCTGTTGCCCGTGAATTGCTCCATCCTGTCAAAGAAGGCGCTGTCTTTCAAGGTGACCGTGTACGAGGCCCAGTACGATTCAGGGATGCTGCTGTTGAAGGCGGCTGGACGTCCCAGTTGCGGGCGGCCCTCGGCCAGTTTTTCCCACAGGCGCCAGCCATGGCTGTCGTTTTTCGTGCGCTTGGCCGGTGCGCTGTGCATGCTGCCATAGCTGTAGGCATCCGTCATCGAGGCATTCTGGAAAAACACCAGGTCGTCGGCCGCGACGGGAATCATATCGCTCAGGCCGCGCCGCTGGCAGGCAATGGCGGTGGCGCTCAGGCGGCCGCCGGATTCTTGCACCTCGATATCGGTCACCGTGCAATCCATGATGAGGTTGACGCCTTGCGCCTGCAGCCAGGCGACCAGGGGACGCACCAGCGAATCGTACTGGTTGTAGACGGTGCGCTTGACGCCGGCCAGGGTTTCGATGCGCGAAAACTCCATCATGAAGCGGTGCAGGTAGCGCTTGAACTCGACGGCGCTGTGCCAGGGCTGGAAGGCGAAGGTGGTGGCCCACATGGTCCAGAATTTGGTGTCGAAGAATTCGGGCGAGAGCCAGTCCGTGATGGCGCTGCTGCCCAGGGTGTCTTCGTCCGCTTCCGTCAGCTTCAGCAGTTCCAGCCTGTCCTGCATGGAAAAGCCCATGCTGCTGACGTCGACCTTGAAGCGGTTGCGGTCGACCAGTCGCGCGCGCGAGTGGGGAATATGCTGTTCGTTGAATGCGATGGTTTCGTCGTAGACGCTCTGGCCCACATGCTCAAGCGAGGGGATGCTCTTGAACAAGTCCCAGGTGCACTCGTAATTGTCGGTGGTCAGCATGCGCCCGCCGCGCAGGGTATAGCCATCTTCGGCATTGCCGCCGCCATCGAGGCTGCCCCCGGTCAGGGGCGACGCTTCGAAGATGGTGATGTTGCTGCCTTGCATGCCGCCGTCGCGTATCATGAAGGCGGCCGCAGCCAGCGAGCCGATGCCACCGCCGACGAGGTAGGCTTTTTTGTTTGTGTTGCGCATGTTTTTCCCGAGTGTGAGTGCATACGCGTGCGCGCAAGGCCGGCAAGCGACACGGCCGATGTCGCGCCATATTTGTCCATACTACAACATCAGCTAGAGATTGCCTGCTTAATAGAGCAGTTGCTAGAGCAGTTGCTCGGTTTTTTCAGGCGCAGGCGTGCTCGTTGCGCCGTTCAAAGTACAGCAGGTCCGACCAGGCATCCTGGAAGCGCATGGCCTTTTCCGAACGGCCATACTGGTGAAAGCCGTTGCGCCGCATGACGGCGACCGAACCCAGGTTTTGCGGCCGCGCCGTCGCCTCCACGCGCCACAGTTCCAGTGCGCCGAAGGCCTCTTCCAGCAGCAGTGCCACCACGCGCGTGGCGTAGCCGCGTCCGCCGAACCGTTCGCCGATGCGATAGCCGAGCGTCGCCTTGTTGAAGTAGGGGCGCGTGACGGCTGTCAGGTTGACCCTGCCGATGATTTGCCCGTCCAGCTTGGCCAGATACTGGTAAGCGAGATCTTGCTGGCGCTCGCGCTGCGCCTGCTCGATGGCGGCGGCGACGGCTTCCTGGCGATAATAGGAGGGTGCGCGCGCCGTGACCCAGCTTTCAAAATACGCGCGGTTGTCCAGTTCGAAGGCCAGCAAGGCGGGAAGGTCGGCGTTGGAGGGCGGGAGCAACTGAAGGCGGTCGAGGTCTGGCATGGGATCGTGTGGAAAAGCGATGCGCCATTATAATCATCTGGCGCATTTCGCCGCCCATGCCTGAATTCATGAAGGAGCAGCATGCTGTCCCATATCTGCCTCGGCAGCAACGCCTTTCCCCGCGCCTACGCTTTCTACACGGCCCTACTGGAAGAACATATCTTCCTCTGTCCAGCCCAGCTCCGCAAAATCCTGCGCCCGCTCGTCCGCTTCGCCGGCGCAATAGAACTCGTCGAGCTGGGGCGGCGCGATGCGCGTGCCGGCCAGCATGGCGTGCACTTGCCCACGGTGGTGGATCTGGTGCTGGAACAGGTGTGCCAGCAGGCGCTGGCGCGTGTCGACTTGCGGCGTGTCGCGCAGTATCGTCACGGGTCGCGCCAGGTCCGCATCGCACAGGCTGCGGCAATGGGCGATCAGGCGCAAGTCCGATGCGCGCTGTGCCGCGTGCAGGGCGGCGCAGTCGGCAAATGGTTCGTCCTTTTCAAAGAATATATAGCAATCTGGATGGGGCGCTGCACCGCGCAGCTCGCGTTCGAGTGCATCGAGATAAAACCAGTCGCACGTCAAAATGTGGTTCAGGGTGAACTGGATGGTAGGAAAAAAGCTGACGCGCGTGGCCTGAAACTCGGCCTGGGTCAGTTCGCCGCAAGCTTTCAGCAGGCGGTGGTTGGCCCAGGCGTTGTTATACGCCTGGCCGGTGATGTAGTGCGCAAGTGGATTGTTCATGATGGGTCGCTTGTCGAGCATGGCAGGGTGCATGCAGTGTCACTTTAGCATGTTGCTGCAGGTGAACAAAGCGCTCACGCCAGCCGCACCAGCGCAGCGATCATCAAGTAAAATCGCGCAGCGGATGTCGCGATAGTGATGCATATAAGGTTTGGATAGCAAAATGGGTTGGATAGGAAAATTACTGAACGGCGGCGACGAAAAAAACAAGGCTGCGCCGGTCACGGCAGCGGCGGTGCCCGAGATGACACGGCAGCCAGCCACCATCACCGAAATCGATGCCATCTACTACCGCTGGCTGGCGGCGGCCGGTTCGGCGCAGGCTCCCGAGCAGGCCGAACAGCAGATTTTGGACGAATTGACGCGCCTGGCCCGTGAACCGATCGCTGGCGCCGCGCTGGTGCCGCGCATTCCGGCCATCATTCCGCAGTTGATGCGTACCTTGCAAGATGAAAACATGAGCGCAGCCGAGCTGTCGCGCCAGCTGGCCCAGGACGTATTGCTGGTCGCCGAGGTCTACCGCGAAGCGAACCGGCCCTGCTACCATTCGCGCTACAACGCCAGTCCATCGATCAACAACATGGAAGGCGCCATCATGCTGTTGGGGCAAAACGGCATGCGCATGCTGCTCGCCCGCGTCGCCTTCCGTCCCATCGTCAGCATGCAAAGCGGTGGGCTGACCATACGCACGGCGCCGCTGATCTGGCGCCAGTCCGAGAAATGCGCGCTGGCGGCCAACCTGCTCGCGCCGGCCATGCAGGCCAACGCCTTCGACGCCTATCTCGCGGGACTGATGGCCAATGTCGGCCTGGTGGTGGCGTTCCGGCTGATCGACCAGATGCATGCGCCCGATGCCTTTCCGCAATCGGACGCCTTCATTGCCCAGGTGTTTGCGCAAGCACGTATCTTGTCGGTACGGATCGCCGAATTATGGGAGTTTCCTGCGTCCGTGACCAATGCGATCGGGCAGGCGGGCATCGATGCCCACGCTGATGCCGATCCGCAGGCGCAAGCGCTGGCGCTGGGCGAGCGCTTGAGCAAGCTGCGCATGCTGGTCGATACGGGCCGCTTTCCTGCCGACGATCCCTTCGTGACGGCCGGGCTGGGCAAGGGCGCGCTGCTGGCGTTTGACAAACTGGCCGACGACGAGGATTGATGCCAACCGCATGCAGCTGATCTTGCTCAGCGCGCAAAATAGAGTTCGTGCAGGTGCTCGAGGTCGACCTCGGAAGCCGCCTGCGACAGCGCCACTTTACCGCTTTGCATCAGGTAAACATGATCGGCCACGCCCACGGCGCGCGCCGTGTTCTGCTCGACGAGGATGATGGTGCGCCGGCCATCGTTCAGGCGCGCGAGGATGTCGAACAGCTCGTTGACCACCAGCGGCGCCAGGCCCAGCGAAGGCTCGTCGATGATCAGCAGCGACGGGTCCGACATCAAGCCCCGCGCCATGGCCAGCATCTGCGCTTCGCCGCCGGACAGTGAGCCAGCCAGCTGCTTGCGGCGTTCCTGCAGGCGCGGGAACATGGCGTAGGCTTCGGCCAGGCGCGCCGGCATGTGGCTGCGGTGCTCCTTCGGAAACGCGCCCATGATCAGGTTTTCTTCCACGCTCATGTCACGGAAGGTCATGCGCCCCTCGGGGATCATGGTAACCCTCGCGTCGCTCATCTTCCACGTCGGCGTGCCGTTGATGGCCACGCCATCGAGCGCGATGCCGCCCGCGCCCACGGGCAGCAAACCCATGATGGCGCGCAGCAGGGTGGTCTTGCCGGCCCCGTTCGGGCCGATGATGGTGGTCAGCTTGCCCTTCTGGATGGACAGCGAGACATCCCACAGCACATTGATGGCGCCATAGCCGGCGCGCAGGTTTTCTATCTCAAGCATGCTCGGCTCCTGTATAGCTCTGGATGACGGCCGGATCGCGGAACACGGCGTCCGGCGTGCCGTCGGCGATCAGCTGGCCAAAATTGAGCACAGCCACGCGCTGGCACAGATTGCTGATGGTTTCGATGTCGTGCTCGATCATGACGATGCCTACACCAAAGGCGGCGTGCAAATCCTTCAGCATGCCCATGAAACGGCGCTTGCCGTTCGTTTCCAGGCCCGCCAGCACTTCATCGAGCAGCAGCAGTTTCGGGTTGGTGGCCAGCGCCTTGGCCACTTCCAGCGCTTTCAGTTCTGTCAGCGCCAGTTCGCTGGCCGCGTCGCGCCCGGCCTTGCCCGCCAGGCTCGTAAAATCGAGGATTTCATCGATCTTGCGCATGTCCACCTTGCCGGTGCCGAAGCGCTGCGCCACGACGAGGTTTTCGCGCACCGTCAATTCATGCATGGGTTGCGGAATCTGGAAGGTGCGGCCCAGTCCCAGGCGGGCGCGCTGGTACATGGGCGTGGCCATGATGTCGCGCCCCTCGAAGCGGATGCCGCCGCTGGTGGGGCGCACCAGGCCGGAAATCGCGTTGAACAGGGTGGTCTTGCCGGCGCCATTCGCGCCCACCAGGCCGATCACGTCGTGGCTGCCCACTTTTAACGTGACGGAATCGACGGCCGTCAGGCCGCCGAAGCGCACGCAGACATTATCGAGTTCAAGCATGTGCGTTCTCCTTCGCTTTACCCTTGAGCAGCTTGTGCAGCAGCGGCAGCAAGCCGTTCGGACTGAAGATGATCATCGCCACCAGCAGCACGCCCAGCACTAGTTGGTGGCCCGTGGGGATCAGCGATTTGAAAATGAGCTGATCGACCAGGTAGACCACCACGGCGCCCAGCACGGGACCGAGTATCGTGCGGTAGCCGCCGAAGATGGCCGCGACGATGGGCAAGGTCACCCACAGGCTGTTGAAGGCGTAGTCCGGTTCCAGGAAGTTGATGTAGTGGGCGTTGAAGGCGCCGAACAGGCCGGCCATGAAGGCCGACACGAGCAGCATGGCGCCTTTCAGCAAGGTGCTGTTGACGCCGACGACGCGCGTGGCGTCTTCGCTGTCGTGCATGGCGCGCAGGGCGATGCCGTAGTGGCTGGCGCGGATGCGGCTGTAGGCGAAGGCGCATGCCACCACCAGGGTCAGCACCACCAGGTAGGCGCCCGTCTTGCTGGCCAAATCGAAGCCGAGGACGGTGGGCAAGGTGGGTATATTGTTGATGCCGCCGGCGCCGCCCGTGACGGAGCTCCATTCCGTGGCCAGGATGCGGAAGATGTGGGCGTAGGCGAGGATGGCCAGGGCAAAGTACGGCCCGCGCAGGCGCAGCACGGGCAGCATGATGACGGCGGCGATGGCAGCGCCCGCGCCGCCCAGCAGCATGGCGGCAAACACGGGCAAGCCCAGTTTCACGGTAGTGAGGGCGGAGACATACGCGCCCACGCCGAAGAAGGCCGCATGGCCGAAGCTGACCATGCCGCCCAGGTTGCCCAGCAGGGCCCAGGACATGGCCACGCCGCCGATGATCAGGGCCGCCACCACCATGCTCATCACATACTGGTTGCCGCCCAGGGCCAGCGGCACGGCGATATACGCGGCCAGCAGCAAACCGGCCGTTGAAATCAGTGTCGAGCGCTTCATCCGCGCCTCCGTTGTGCGCCGAACAGGCCGTTCGGCATGATGAACAGCACCAGCAGGAACAGCACCATGCCGGACAATTCCTGCAGCGCGGAGCTGGCCAGGGTGACGGTCAGCGCCTCGGCCACGCCCAGCAGCACGGCGGCGATCAGCACGCCGGGGATCGAGCCGATGCCGGCCAATACCGTGATGATGAAGGCTTTCACCGTCAGCGCACCGCCGTAGGCGGGCTGGATCACGCCATAGCTGAACAGGGCGACACCGGCGAAGGCGGCCAGGATACCGGCGACTAAAAAGGAAACCAGTTCCGTGCGGCCCGGGTCGATGCCCATCAGCTTGGCCGCATCGCGGTTGCTGGAGACGGCGCGCACGGCGCGGCCATACCAGCTGGTGGCCAGCCAGCGCCATAGGGCCGCCATCAGCACCAGGCTGACGCCGAAGAAAATCACCTCGCTGCGCATGCTGAAAAACGGACCGATCTCGATGCCTTCCTGCAGCCAGCTCGATGACGTCGAGCGGATATCGGCCTTCCATACGAGCAGGATGAAATTGGTGAGGATCACGCCGATACCATAGGTGAGGATCAGCGAATTGATTTCGCGGTCTTTCTTGATGCGGCTGACGATCAGGTAGACGCCGACCGACGTCAGGCTGACGATCACCAGCGCGAGGGGAATGGCGAACATGGGCCCCAGGCCCAGGCTTGACTCCACGCTGTAGGCGATGTAGGCGGCCAGCAGCACCAGTTCGCCGTGCGCCAGGTTGATCACTTTCATGGTGCCGAAGACCAGCGCCAGTCCCAGTGCGATCAGGGCGTAGGAGCCGCCCTGCAGCAAGCCCGAATACAGGGCTTGCAAGATTAATTCTGTCATGTCGTCATCCCGTCAGGCAGCCCTGGCGCATTGCGAAGATGCGCCAGAACTGCCGTTCATCGGTGCGCGCCCTAGCGGACACGCGCGTGTGCAGGGGGCGGCTGCTGCTACCAGGGCAGGGCTGGATAGGCCAGCTTGCCTGTCGCGTGTTCCTTCGGCCAGACGATCACCACTTTTTTGTCCTGGTGCTGCGCCATGCGGTGCACGAAGTTCTGGTTGTCGCCATTGGCGGCGAACTGCACCCGGCCGATCAGGGTTTCGCGGTCCGTCTTGCGCATTTCCTCAGCCACGCCGCCTTTCTTGAGCGTGCCCTTGTCGGCCGCGCGTGCGATGGCTTCGAACAGCAGCATCGACTGCACGTAGCCGAACTGGCCCAGGTAGTCCGGTTCTTTCTTGTACAGCTGCTTGTAGGCGTCGCTGAAGGCCTTGCCGTCGGCCGTCTTGAATTCCGTAGGGAAGGGCAGCAGGGCCGTGCCGAACACGTTCGGCATCAGGTCGGGGAAGTCGGCCGCCATTTTCGGCGTGGCCAGCGACCACACGCCCACCATGGCCTTGATTTTCGGTTTGAGCACGCGGGCGGCGCGGATGATGCCCACGTAATCGTTTTCGTAGCCGACCATGGCCACCACTTCAGATTTGTCCTGCAGCTTGATCTTGTTGATGATGGGCTTGAAGTCGGTAATGGCCGGGTCGAACGAATGCGTCGTCACTTTCACACCCTTGGACGTCAGGGCCTTTTCCACGTCTTTCGCCAGGCCCGTGGTGGCGTCCTTGGTCGAATACACGATGGAGACGGACTTGGCGCCCACGTCTTGCAGCAGTCCCAGCATGGCTTTTTCGTAGCCGGCCGTGTTATTGATGCGGAAAAAATTCTTGCGCCCGCTGGTCACCAGGCTGTCGTCCACGCCGCCCGAGGTGATGTAGACGAGGCCCAGTTTATTTGCCGTGTCCGAGGCGGGCGAGATATTGTTCGAGCCATAGCCGCCCGTGATGGCCACCACGCCCTGGCTGGCCAGCTTTTCCACGGCGGCGATGGCCTTGGCGGGCGCCGATTCGTCGTCGACGGTGATGATCTTGATGGTGTGCTTGCCGTTGGTCTTGTTGAAGACCTCGGCGGCGACCATGATGCCTTCCTGCATGCCGGCGCCGACCCTGGCCAGGTTGCCCGTCAGCGGGATTTCCGCGCCGACCAGGAATTCGTCGGCGCTGGCCTGCGTCATCCAGGCGCTGGCAAGCAGCGCTGCCATGGCGATGCGTGTGTATGTGCGTTTCATCGTGTCTCCTCCGGTGATGTGGCTTGGTTTTATTGTCGGGTCTGGTACAACATGGTCAACTTATCGGCGCATTCTGCGCCATTTGCCGCAGCTGCCCTTTTAAAATCTTGCCCGTGGCGGCCGCTGGCAGCGCTTCCATGACGATGATGGCGGATGGGCATTTGTACGGCGACAGGGTTTGCGCCAGCCAGGCCTGCAATTGTGCCACGCTGGCTGGCTGGCGCGGGTCCAGCTCCACATAGGCGATGACGTCCTCGTTGCCATCGTCCAGGGTGCGCCCGACCACTGCCGACTGCACCACGGAGGGATGGGCGTTCAGCGCCGTTTCCACTTCCAGCGGATACACATTGAAGCCGGAGCGGATGATCAGTTCCTTGGTGCGGCCCACGATGAACAGCGCGCCGTCAGGGGCCTGGCGCGCCATGTCGCCCGTATTGAGCCAGCCACCGTCGCGCATGGTGGCCGCCGTCATGGCGGGTTCCTGGTAGTAGCCGGCCATGATGTTCGGCCCGCGTATCCACAATTCTCCCGGCTCGCCCGGCGCCACCTCAAGGCCGTCGACGTCCACCACGCGCACTTCCACGCCGGGTATCGGCGTGCCCACCGAATCGTCGCGGCGCGGCGCTTCCAGGCGCGTCTGGCTGATGGTGGGCGAGCTTTCCGTCATGCCGTAGCCATTGTGCAGCGCGGTGCCCAGCAGCTTTTCCACGTCGCGCTTGAGCGACGGCGCCAATGGCGAGCCGCCCGCATACGCAAAGCGCAGCCGCGTGGGCAGCGGCGTATCGGCGCCGCCCAGGGTTTGCAGCAGCCTGGCGTACATGGCGGGCACGCCCTGGACGATGGTCAAGCCGTCGTCCTTCAGGGCCGCGAGCAGGCCATCGACGGAAAAGCGCGGCACCAGGTACAGGGCGGCGCCCGCATACAGGGTGCCCAGGGCAACGGAGGCCAGGCCGTACACGTGCGAAATCGGCAGCACGCCGTAGGCGCGGTCGCTGCGCGTCAAGCCCCGCAAGGTGCTGGAGACGGCGGCAATGAACAGCAGATTGCGGTGCGTCAGCATGACGCCCTTCGATTGTCCCGTGGTGCCCGTGGTGTAGATCAGCGCGGCCACCTGTTCGTTGCCGGCGACCGTGTCTTCCGCGATGGCTGCGTCGTTCAAGTCGCCCGCCAGCAGCTCGCCCATGCCGTCGACCTTGGCACTGGCCGCGCCCAGACGCGCAGCATGCGCAGCCGCTTCCGGCGAGGCGCCGGCCAGGAACAGCACCCGCCGCGCGGAACTGTGCGTGGCGATGGTGTCGATCTCGCGTGCCGACAGGCGCGCATTGACGTTGACGATCCACGCGTCGATGCTGGCGCAAGCGAAGATCAGCGCCACTTGCAGCGCGCCATTCTCTCCCACCACCATCAGGCGGTCGCCGGCGCGCACGTCCAGCTGGCGCAGCAACTGCGCTGCATTTTCCACACTGTGCTGCAACTGCGCGTAGGTCCAGCTGCGGCCAGCTTCATGCAGCGCCGGCGCGTCCGGCGCGCGCGCGGCCCAGTAGGCGGGAATGGCCGACAGGCGCGCCGGCAAGCCGGCCAGCAAGGCGGGAATATCCATCGCAGCCTCCTTCACTTTTGCGCTGCCTTGATCATGTTGCGGGCGATGACGATCTGCTGGATCTGCGTCGTGCCCTCATAAATGCGGAACAGGCGCACGTCGCGGTAGAAGCGCTCGGCCGCGTATTCGCTGATGTAGCCGGCGCCGCCGTGAATTTGCACGGAGCGGTCGGCGACTCTGCCGCACATTTCGGAGGCGAACAGCTTGCAGCACGACGCTTCCGTCGAGATGTCTTCCTTGTTGTCGCGCCGGCGCGCGCAATCGAGCACCATGCTGCGCGCAGCGTAAATCTCGGCCTTGCTGTCGGCCAGCATGGCCTGGATCAGCTGGAACTCGGCGATGGGCTGGCCGAACTGCTGGCGTTCCATCGCATACGCCAGCGCGTCGGCAAGCATGCGTTCGGCCGCGCCCACGCAGACGGCGGCGATGTGCAAACGGCCTTTGTCGAGCACCTTCATGGCCGTTTTAAAACCCACGCCTTCCTTGCCGCCGATGATGTTCGCGGCCGGCACGCGGCAGTTTTCAAAGATCACATCGCAGGTATGCGCGCCTTGCTGGCCCATCTTTTTATCGATTTTCCCCAGCGAGAGGCCCGGCGTGTCCCTTTCCACGATGAAGGCGGAAATGGCCGAGGCGCCACGCTTGACGGGGTCCGTGCGCGCCATGACGGTAAAAATGCTGGCTTCAGGCGCGTTGGTGATATAGCGCTTGCTGCCGTTGAGGATATAAAAGTCGCCGTCGCGCACGGCGGTGGTGCGCAGGGATGCCGCATCGGAGCCCGATCCCGCTTCCGTCAGGGCGAATGAGCCGATGATTTCGCCGGCCGCCAGTTTCGGCAGGTAATGCCGTTTTTGCGCTTCCGTGCCGTCGATAACGATGCCTTGCGAGCCGATGCCGTTGTTCGTGCCGATCAGCGAGCGGAAGGCGGGCGAGGTGCGGGCGATTTCAAAGGCCACGCGCACTTCCTCTTCCATGCTCAGTTCCAGGCCGCCGTAGGCTTCCGGGATGGACAGGCCGAACAGGCCAAGTTCACGCATCTGCGCCACGATGGCGGGCGGGATCGTATCCGTTTCGGCCACCAGCGCCTCGTTCGGCACCAGCACTTCGCGCACGAAACGGGCGATGCTGTCGAGCAGGATGTTCAGGGTTTCTTCGTCGCGTATCATCGGGGTCCTCGGAGGCGATATTGAGAGAGGGCGCGCAGTCTAACCGCGGCCCAGGTTTTTTTCCACTGTCCTGACCAGGGTTGCCAGGCGCGGTCCCAGGTCACCTTCGAGTTTTTCGCGCGACAGCAAAAAGGCGGGGCCGCCGCAATTGAAGGCCATCACCTGTTCGCCGTCAAAGCCCTGCAAGGGCACACCCACGGCATGCACGTCGTTCTGCCACTCGCCGGCCGAGATGCAAAAGCCCCGGTCCTGGTAATCCTTGAAGCCTTGTTCGATGCCGGCCTTGATGCGCGGCCAGCGCTCCGTCTCATGCGCCCTGGCGTGGTCCATCAGGTAGTCGCGCTCGGCCTGCGGCAGGATGCACAGCAGCGCCTTGCCCATGGCCGTCGTCATCAGGGGGATGCGCGAACCGACGTCGAGACGCAGGGTGACGTTGGCGCTGCTGCGGCAGGTTTCCACGTAGACCATGCTGAGACGGTCGCGCGTGCCCAGCGACACGGAGGCTTGCGCGTGTTCTGCCAGTTCTTCCATCAGCGGACGCGCCATCTTGCGCACGTCGAGGTTCGACAGCATGCGGTAGCCGAGGGCCAGCACGCCGGCGCCCAGCTGGTACTTGCCCAGGCTGTCCGAATAATTGAGGTAGCCGAGTTTAGTGAGGGTGTAGCTAAGGCGCGAAATCGTTGGTTTCGGGATGCCCGTGCGCTTGGCCATCTCCGCGTTCGACAGATAGACTTCGCCGGGGCGAAAGCAGCGCAGCACTTCCAGCCCGCGCGCCAGCGCGTTGACGAACTGGCGGTCCTTGCTTTCCTCGTCATCGCTGAAGGCGATGAGTTCCGGATCTGCTGCGGTCTGAATATTTGTCATATTTGCATTCATTTTCAGGCTCCCTGGAAATCAGTTTGCCTAGCCAAATTCTGCGTGTCAACCGTTTTATGAAACATTCGTTCGCACAGCGAAATGCTGCGGTGCATGAAAATAGTCGGCAAAATTGACCTGCGCATGGGCTTGGACTCTTGTGGTCCGAGCATTGCCATATACGTCTGTATATTGCGCTGTTAGATGATGGCCGCCGTGGACGTATCCGCGGCGGCGGATTGCTTACCTTCCCAGCGCTGTTCGCATGGCCTGGCCCGCCACGTCAAACAATCGCCGCGCAGCTGGCGTCAAGCCCAGCATGTGTATGGACGCATGGATCATGCCGTCGAGCTGCACGCACTCGGCTGCCACGCCGTCGTCGCGCAGGCGCAGCGCATACGCCGCGCCCTCGTCATGCAACGGATCGAATTCGCACACCAGCACGGTCGCCGGCGGCAAGTATTTCAGCGACGCTGCTCGCAGGGGCGCGGCGTAAGCTTGCGCGCCGTCGGCCGGCTTGTTCAGGTACGCCGACCAGCAAAAGCGCATGGCTTCCCGGGTCAGCGAATGGCCCTTCGCATAGCGCTGGTAGGACTGCGTGTCGAAGGAAAAATCGAGCGCCGGGTACAGCAGCAGCTGGTGCGCCAGCGCGGGGCCGGCCTGGTCGCGCGCCATCAGTGCCGCTGCGGCGGCGAGGTTGCCGCCCGCGCTGTCGCCGCCCACGGCCAGTCGTTTTGCATCGATGCCCAGCGCCTCTGCATGGTCCGCCACCCAGCACAGCGCCCGGTAAAAGTCGGCTGGCGGCACGGGGAACTTGTGCTCGGGCGCCAGCCGGTAATCGACGGAAAAAATCACGCAGCCGGTGGCGTTGGCCAGCGCGCGGCAAGGATTGTCGTACAGGTCCAGCGAGCACAGACACCATCCTCCCCCATGCGCAAAGACGATGGCAGGCAAGGGCTGGCCCGTATCCGCGCCGGCCGGCACATAGGCGCGCACAGTCAATGCATGTTCACCGGGCAGCACGTAATCCCTGATCGACGCGACATCTTCCAATGGCCCGTGCAGCTGGCGCAAGCCCGTTTCCGTGGCCGCGCGCAAGTCTGCCAGCGAGGCGGGCGGCGGCGCATCCCTGGTCTGTTCCAGCCAGGCGGCAATCAGCGGATCAAGGCTCATGCCAGCTCTCCGTCCAGGAAGGGCAGCAACTGGGCGATGAACGCTTGCGGCTGTTCTTCCATGATGAAGTGACCGCACTCGGCGACGATAGCGCCTTGTAAATGAACCGCCTTGCCCTGCATGGTCAGCAGGGGCGCGTCATTTGTCGCATGGTCGGCGCCGATGGCCAGCACGGGCATGGCCAGGCTCTTTTTCGCCCGCTCGAGGTTTTGGCGGATGGTTTCGGGAATGGCGCGGTAGTAGGCGAAACCGGCGCGCAGGGCGCCCGGCGTGGCGTAGGCGTCCGCATACACGTCGACGGCCACCTTGTCGCGGCGGTACGACCAGCGGTCGAAAATGAAGCGGATGTATTCGCGCTCCTTGCCCGCCGTGAGCATTTCCGGCAAGTCCAGCACCTGGTTGAACATGAAGTGCCACAGGAAGATGTTGTCGGACGGCGCGACAAAAATCGGCGGCGCGGGCGCCAGGCCGGGGATCACGGCTTCCGTCAGCGCCAGTTTCGTCACGGCTTGCGGGAAATCGCTGGCCAGCGCATAGCCGACCCACATGCCGATGTCGTGGCCGACGACATCGTACTGCGCATGGCCGAGGGCCAGCATGGCGCGGTGCAGGGTGGCCGCCACGGCGCCCGTGTCGTAGCCGCCGGCCGGGCGGTCCGAGTGGCCGCTGCCGGGCGGGTCGATGGCGATGGCCTGGTAGCCGTTGGCGGCCAGGGCTGCCATCACGTGGCGCCAGGCATACCAGGTTTGCGGCCAGCCGGGGATCAGCAGCACGGGTTTTCCTTCGCCGGCAATCACGCAATGCAGGCGCTGGCCGTCGATGCGGACGTAGTCATGTGTAAATTCGTTCATGGGGTTTCCTTGTTTAGTTGTGCTCGATGCCCAGCAATTGCTGGATTTGCTGCGCGCTGACGGGGGCGCCGGCGAAGTCGTCGAAGATCTTGCTCGTTACGGCAATGATGTGGGCGTTGATGAAGGCCACGCCTTCGCGCGCGCCCACTTCCTGATCCTTCAGGCAGCATTCCCATTCCAGGGTGGCCCAGCCCGCGTAATCGTTCTGCGCCATCTTCGAGAAAATCGCCTTGAAGTCGACCTGGCCGTCGCCCAGCGAACGGAAACGCCCGGCGCGGTTTTCCCATGACTGATAGCCGCCGTAAATGCCTTGCCGTCCCGTCGGATTGAATTCCGCATCCTTCACATGGAACATGCGGATGTGCTCCTTGTAGATATCGATGAATTCCAGGTAGTTCAGTTGCTGCAGCACGAAGTGGCTGGGATCGAACAGCATCTTGCAGCGGGGGTGGCGTCCCACTCGCTCGTAAAACATCTCGAAGCTGATGCCGTCATGCAGGTCTTCGCTGGGGTGGATTTCGTAGCACAGGTTGACGCCCTGTTCCTCGCACACGTCGAGGATGGGCAGCCAGCGGCGCGCCAGTTCGTCGAAAGCCGTTTCGATCAGGCCGGGCGGGCGTTGCGGGAACGGGAACAAATATGGCCAGGCAAACGAGCCGGAAAACGTGCCCATTTCCGTCAGGCCCAGGCGTTTCGAGGCCATGGCCGCCAGCTTGACCTGCTCGATGGCCCATGCCGTGCGTGCTGCCGGCTGGCCATGCAGGTGTTCCGGCGCGAAGCTGTCGCACAGCGCGTCGTAGGCGGGATGCACGGCCACCAGCTGGCCGAAGATGTGCGTCGTCAGTTCGCTGATGACCAGGCCATGGCCGGCCAGCATGGCGATCAGTTCATCGCAGTATTGCTGGCTGTGGGCGGCTTGCGCCACGTCGAACAGACGCGCATCCCAGGCGGGAATCTGCAAAGCCTTGAAGCCCATGCCGGCCGCCCACTCGGCGATGGCGGGCAGGGTGTTGAAGGGCGCCGTGTCGGCGGCGAATTGGGCCAGGTGCAGGCTGGGTCCTTGGACGGTTTTCATATCGGCTCCTATTGTTTGTCGATTGACAAAGAATAGGTGAAATTGTTGGCCTGGTCAAGGCGTCGATGCAAAATAAATCGTGAAGGCGGGTTGCGTGCCAGGCGTTATACTGGCCGCCAGTTCGTAAGCAGAGGATGAAAATGGCGGGAAGACCGAGGGAATTCGACCGCGCGCTGGCGCTGGAAAAAGCGCGCGACGCCTTCTGGACGCGCGGCTACGAGGGCGTGTCGATGGCCGACCTGGTGGCGGCGCTGGGCATCGCCTCGGCGCGCATTTATGCGGCGTTCGGCTCGAAGGAGCAGTTGTTCCGCGAAGCCGTGGAATTGTATGAAACGGGTGAGGGCGCGTTTGCCGTGCATGCCTTGGCCGCGAGCCTGAATGTGCGCGAGGCGGTGGTGCGCATGCTGGAAGAAGCCGTGCTGCTGTACACACGCAGCGGCCAGCCGCAAGGCTGCATGGTGGTAACGGCCGCCACCAACACCAGCGCGGACAACGCGGGCATCGCCGACTGGCTGGCGCAGCACCGCCGCGCGCGCGCGCAAGCCGTCATCGAGCGCCTGCGCGCGGCGCAATTGGCGGGGGAATTGAAAGGGGAGGCGGACGTGCAGGCGCTGGGAGACTACTATGCGGCCTTGCTGCATGGCCTGTCGGTGCAGGCGCGCGATGGCATTCCCGCAGAACGGCTGCTGGCGCTGATTACGCCGGCGATGGCGCCGCTGGCGCTGGCTATGGTGTAGATAGTCTCAGGGCTTCAGGTCTTGACATCGATCAGGCTGCCCAAAGCCTGGTCGGCTGCCTTGACGACATTGGCCAACAGGTTGAAGCCGGCCTTGTAGACGAGGTTATCCGTCAGTTCTGATGCCAGGCCCACGCCGTTCGGCCGGCTTTCGGCCGCCTTGGCCGCATTCGCATTGGCGCCGCTGACGCTTTCGCTGGCGGCCAGCTTGCGTCCTTCGACGGAGAGGGTGACGCCCGTGCCGGCCGGACTGGCTTCCTGGAACTCGGCTTTCTGCGGCTGGAAGCCCGGCGTACTTGCATTGGCGATATTGTTGGCGGCCACATCCAGCGCGCGCTGGTTGGCGGTCAGCCCCGAGGTACCGGTGGTGAGGGCGGCTATGGACATGGCAACTCCTTCAGAAGGCATCCAGTTTACTCCTGTCAGTGGGAAAAGTGTGTTGGTGCAAGGCAACAATTTTTTCGCAGCTGGTGGCCACAAAAATATGTGCGTCACGTAGTTTTAATATTGTTCTGTGCTACTCGCTGTCTGGACAGGCAGCGACGTCATCGACGGAGTCTGCGATTTTCCACCTGGTTTGCCTTATTCCAGTTGTATTCGGTCGATGAAAGCGTCGTTTGGCCGGTCGCCGGCGCCAGTGCGAGCGCCGCTGGTGGCGCGCAATAGGCTGCCGCGCACGATAGTTGTCGCCGAAACGGGGGATGGGCGAATATACTAGGCGAAAAGGGAGGCGTTGCGCTTCCCGTCCGCCCTTATCATCAGCGAGAATTCACCCTTATGGCGTCATCCCCAGAAAACCTCAGCATGGCCGTGTTTTGCGACTTCGAGAACGTCGCGCTCGGCGTGCGAGATGCAAATTACGAAAAATTCGATATCAAGCCCATCCTCGAACGCTTGCTGCTCAAGGGCAGTATTGTTGTCAAGAAGGCATATTGCGACTGGGACCGTTATAAAAGTTTCAAGGGCACCATGCATGAGGCGAACTTCGAACTGATCGAAATTCCCCACGTGCGCCAGTCCGGCAAGAATTCGGCCGACATCCGCCTGGTGGTCGATGCGCTGGACCTGTGCTACACCAAGGCCCACGTGAACACCTTCGTCATCATCAGCGGCGACTCCGACTTTTCGCCACTGGTGTCGAAACTGCGCGAAAACGCCAAGCAGGTGATCGGCGTGGGCGTCAAGCAGTCGACCTCCGACCTGCTGGTGGCCAACTGCGACGAATTCATTTTCTACGATGACCTGGTGCGCGAAAGCCGCCGCACGGCCGCCAAGCGCGATGCGCGCGAAAGCCCGGCTGCGGCCGCCAAGCGCTCGCCCGACGAAGAAGTGCGCCGCAAGGAAAAATACGAGTCGCGCAAGACGGAAGCGATCGAGATGGCCGTCGAGACTTTCGACGCGCTGGTCTCGGAGCGCGGCGACAGCGGCAAGATCTGGGCCTCGATGCTGAAAGAAGCGATCAAGCGCCGCAAGCCCGATTTCAGCGAGTCGTACTACGGTTTCCGCACCTTCGGCAACCTGCTGGAAGAAGCGCAGACGCGCGGCTTGCTGGAATTTGGCCGCGATGAAAAATCGGGCGCCTATGTCTACCGCAGCAGCGGCCTGGTGGCGGCACCTGTCCCAGTGAACGCAGACGCAGCCAGCGAAGCAAGCGGCAACGGCGAGACCGGCGCGACGGCGGAAGACGGCAACAGCCGCGAAGGCGGCAGCCGCCGCGATTCGCGCCGCAATGGCCGTGGCGGCCGCAAGCAGAACGAACAACGCCGCGGCGAAGCGCCACAAGCCTTCGTGCCGGTGGCCGACACGGAAGCAGTCGTCGTCGAGCAGTATGTGCCGGCGCCGCAGCCGGAGGTGCAGCACGAGGTAGCTGCAGCGGTGGCCGAGGTAGTGGCGGAAGAGGGCAACGCCAAGCGCGGTTCGCGCCGCAATGGCCGCGGTGGCCGCAAGAATGGCGATGGCGGCCGCGAAGCGCGCACCGAAGTCGTCGAGGTGGCGGTGGTGGAAGCCATGCCAGTGCCTGAACCTGTAGCCGAAGTGATGGTGGAAGCCGTCGCCGAAGCGAAGCCCAAGGCCAAGCCGCGCACGCCGGCCCGCAAGACTGCAGCGGCGAAAAAGCCGGCCAAGAAGGCGGTTGAGGCTGTAGTGGAAGTCATCGAGCCTGCGCCGGTGGAAGTCGCTCCGGTAGCGGAAGACAAGCCGGCCAGGGCGCCACGCAAGACGCCGGCGCGCCGTCCCGCGCGCAAGAAGGCGGAAGAAGCTTGATTGAAACCCCAAAGCAAGCACTGGGGTCAGACCCGGCGGGTCTGACCCCGGCATTTTGCTGCGTACCTGTACGCCCGGCTTAAGCCATGTACCACGGCGAACGCTTCAACAGCATTTCCCATACGGTAGGCGCCGCCTTGGCGGCCATCGGCGGCGTCATCCTGATCGTCGTGGCGGCCCGCACGGGCGACGCCTGGAAAATCGTCAGCTGCAGCGTGTATGCGGCCATGCTGCTGACCTTGTACCTCACTTCCACCCTGTATCACAGCGTGCGCGGCAAGGCCAAGGCCGTGCTGCAGCGGCTCGACCACTGCGCCATCTACCTGCTCATCGCGGGAACCTACACCCCCTTCATGCTGGTGACCCTGCGCGGACCATGGGGCTGGTCGCTGTTCGGCGTGGTCTGGGGTCTGGCCCTGCTTGGCATCGTGCAGGAATATGTGTACGCGAAAGGCGCGCGCATCCTGTCGCTGGTGATTTACGTGGCCATGGGCTGGCTCATCGTCATCGGCATCAAGCCGCTGCTGGCGGCGCTCGCGTGGAACGGCTTCCTGTGGCTGGTGGCGGGCGGCCTGTGCTACACGGGCGGCATCGCTTTCTATGCCACCGACCACAAGCTGCGTCATGGTCACGGCATCTGGCATCTGTTCGTGCTGGCGGGCAGTAGCTGCCATTTTGTCGCCATTTTGTTCTACGTTGCCTGATGTAGCGAGCAGTCAGGCCGCCCTCCCTGACTATTGCCTGTAATCCATTATAATGCCCTGATCTGTGAAACAAGGGCAAGAATGGATATTAACTCGGACGACCTGAAAATCTTCGTCACCGTCATCGACAGCGGCACCCTGAGCGCGGCCGCCGTACACCTGGGGCAAACCACTTCAGGCGTCAGCCGCGCCCTGTCGCGCCTGGAAGACAAGCTGGCCACGTCGCTGCTGACGCGCACCACGCGCCGCATGGAGCTGACGGAAGAGGGGCAGCTATTCCTGGACAAGGCACGCGCCATCCTCGCCTCGATGGAAGACGTGGAAGAGTCGATCCGCATCCGCCGCCAGAAGCCGGCCGGGCGTTTGTCCGTGGATGCCGCCTCGCCCTTCATGCTGCATTGCGTGGTGCCCCACGTGGCGGAGTTTCGCGCCCTGTACCCGGACATCCGCCTGGAGCTGACCAGCAACGATCAGATTGCCGACCTGCTCGAGCACCGCACCGATATCGCCATCCGCATCGGCGCCCTGGTCGACTCGACCCTGCATGCGCGCCCCCTCAGCGCCAGCCCCCTGCACGTGCTGGCCACGCCCGCCTACCTGGCGCGCCACGGCACCCCGGCCACGCCGGAAGCGCTGTCCGGCCATGCACTGCTGGGCTTTGCCCAATATGAACTGGGCAATCACTGGCCGCTGCGTCACGCAGCCGGCAACAGCCTGCAGATCGTGCCCGCGCTGGCCGCCTCCAGCGGTGAAACCCTGCGCCAGCTGGCCCTGCACGACCAGGGCATCGTCTGCCTGTCCGACTTCATGACGAAGGACGACATCGCCGCCGGCCGCCTGGTCAAAGTGCTTGAATCGTTCTCCACGGGCTACCGCCAGCAGATCCACGCCGTGTATTACCGCAATACGCAGCTGGCGCAGCGCATCAGCTGCTTCCTCGAATTCCTCCAGCAGAAGCTGTAGCCATGGAGACCGGCATGCAGTGTCCGACTTGCGGCGAGTATGGCGACCTGCTGCACGCAACGGTCAAGAGGCGCAAGCGGGTCTGGACGACGACTGGGCCGAGCTCGAGCTCGGGGCAAGGGTGCCGCCGCCGGCTAGTGCATGACGTGCGTTTCTTCCGCCCGCAGCAGCGCCTCCACCTCATGCGCGGGCAGCGGGTGGCTGAAGTAATAGCCTTGCGCCTCGTCGCAGCCATGGCGGCGCAGGTAATCGAGCTGCTCCGCCGTTTCCACGCCTTCGGCCACCACGCGCAACTTCAAATTGTGCGCCAGGGCGATGATGGAAACGACGATGGCCGCATCGTCCGCGTCGCGCGCCACGTCGCCGACGAAACTGCGGTCGATCTTCAGCACGTCGATGGGGAAGGTGCGCAGGTAGGCGAAGCTGGAATAGCCGGTGCCGAAGTCGTCGATCGACAGCTGCACCCCCAGGGCCTTCATGTCGTGCAGCTGGCTGACGGCCAGCGCCACGTCGTGCATGAACAGGCTTTCCGTGAGTTCCAGTTCCAGGCAGGCGGGCGGCAAGCCCGTTTCCAGCAGCACTTCGGCAATTGACGCCACCAGGTTCGGCTCGTTGAACTGGCGCGCCGACAGGTTGACGGCCAGGCGCAGCGTGCCGAGTCCCGCCACATGCCAGCGCTTCACCTGCGCGCATGCTTCGCGCATGACCCAGGCGCCGATCGGCACGATCAGGCCCGTATCTTCCGCCAGCGCGATGAAGCGCTGCGGCGCCACCATGCCCAGCTCCGGATGCTGCCAGCGCAACAGCGCTTCCACGCCGACGATGCGCCCGCTGGCCAGGTCCACCTGCGGCTGGTAATGCAGCACGAACTGCTCGCGTTCGAGCGCGTTGCGCAGCGCCGTCTCGATGCGCAGGCGCTCCAGGGTTGCCTGGTTCATGGCCGTCGTGTAGAACTTGATGTTGTTGCGGCCCTGTTTCTTGGCGCAGTACATGGCGATGTCGGCCTGCTCGATCAGGTTCTGCGTCTCGCCATGCAAGGTCACGTCGCCGGGCGCGTCGTAGCGCGACATGTCGTAGACGGCCACGCCGATGCTGCAGGTGACGAAGAATTCCTTGCCATCTAAGAGTACCGGCTGCGCCACGGCATCCATCACGCGCTGCACGATGGCGCCGCTCAGCACTTCGTCCGCCTGTTCGCACAGGATGGCGACGAATTCATCGCCCGACAGGCGCGCCACCGTATCGCTTTCGCGCAGGCTGGCCTGCAATCGCGTGGCGATGGTTTTCAGCAGCAGGTCGCCGGCCTTGTGGCCCAGGCTGTCATTGACGAACTTGAAACGGTCGAGGTCGATCAGCAGTACCCACAATGCGCGGTTCTTGCGGCGCGACAGGGCCATCGCTTGCGTCAGGCGGTCGCGCAGCAGGGCGCGGTTGGGCAAGCCTGTCAGCACGTCGTGGTGGGCGATGTGCTGGATTTGCTGCTCGGCCAGCTTGCGTTCCGTGATTTCCGAACCCGTGCCCCGGTAGCCGCGAAATTCGCCCAGCTCGTTGAACAGCGGTTCGCCATTGATGCTGAACCAGCGCAGCTGGCCGTCGCGGTCCTGCATCGCATATTCGAGATTGGAGAAGGGCAGGTGCGCTTCCAGGTTGGCGATATGCTGCTTGCCCCAGCGCGAATTGCGCATTTCCGGATTGTTTTCCCAGCGCGTCATGCCGATGAAGCGTTCCAGCGGCATGTTCGACTTGTCCGTAAAACCGCTGGTGATGTGGGTGAAGCAGAAGTTGGCATCCTGTTCCCAGTACCAGTCCGAGGACAGGGCCAGCAGGCGGCGGAAACGCTTCTCGCTTTCCTGCAGAGCGCGCTCTGTGCGCTGGCGCGCCCGCACGTCGGCGCTGAGCAGCTCATTGCTGCGTTTGAGGTCGGCCGTGCGCTGCTCCACCAGCAGTTGCACGCGGCGCGAACGCTGCGTCAGCGACTGCACGAAGGCGGCCGTCAATGTGCTGAACAGCAAGCCCGCGATCAGGGTAAACAGGGAGCCCAGATGGTCGGACAGGAAGGGGCGCGGATGGGCCACCACGCGCACGTGCCAGGGCCGGCCGGCGGAAGTAAAGGCCCCATCATACTGGTTGTGGTAGGCAAAGTGCAGCCAGCGGGGCAGCAATTCCCAGGCGCCGCTCGCTTCATCGGCAGGCGCCTGGCCATGCCGGAAAACCAGTTGGCGCGGGTCGGCGCCGGCGTCCGCGTAGACGCTCAGTTCGAGCTGCGAGTCGCCCAGCAGGTCGGCGCCGGCGAGGATTTTCTGCACCAGTTCTCCCGCGCGCACGATGACCGCCGTATCGCCGATCAGCGCCGCGCGCCGCTGCTGTACCGTTTGCAGGGGCACGCCGTGGCGGTACACGGGGCGCACGATGACGAAGCCTTGCTGCGGTCCCTGCGCCAGGGCCAGCAGGCCGGTGGCGGTGGTCTGGCCGCTCATGATCGATTGTTCCAGCGCGCGCGCCAGCATGCCGCTCGGAGTGACGTTCAAGCCGAAGGCGGGGCGGTTGCCCTGCAAGGGTACGAGGTAGTCCACCACCAGGTAGCTGGCGCGCGTTGTGGCGGGCACGACGACGCCATCGCGCATTTCCATCATGGCGTAGTCGGGCACGATGCGCCGCAGCTCGGCCTCGAACGCCGCGCGCTGCGCATGCGGCACGATACGGTGGAAATTGAAGGCCTGGATGAACGGATGGCGCTGCAGCAGCGGCGTGGTGAAGTCGTGGAACTGTTCCCGTGTGACGGGTACGACTGCGGCAAACAGCTGGTTCGTCGTGGTCAGCACCTCGACTGCGTCGTCCAGCCCCTGCTTGATGGCTGCCACCCTGGCGCCGGCGCGCTGCTGCAGGCTCAGGCTCATCTTGTCGTATTCGAGCTGGCTGATGGCGGCAAACAGCACGGCCGTCACGCTGACGCCGCAGGCAAAAGTCAGCGCGGCCGCAGCGGAAATCGACAATGGCAGGCGGCCACGCAGCATGGTTTTTCCTATCTCACTTCATGGACACATGGGTTCGGCGGCGCCTGCCGCCCCCACGCAGGCCGTAGTTTGTCATAAACCACATCCACCATGCTGATTTTGCACCAAATCACTGCTAATAAGCAACAACATCTATGGCTGGGGAAGTCGACTTTCAGTCGCTGTCCGCACCTGACTGGCGGCGCAAGCGCCACAACTGCCATGCCGGCAGCCAGCGGTTCAGGAACGCCAGGCCGGCCATGCGCCGCCAGCGCACGAGGCGCACCATGCGCACGGCGCGGCCGTCGGCGTCTTGGCCCTGCTCGGGCTTGGCGGCGAAGATGATGCGGTTATTGCCGGCGATGCCGTCGAAGTGGCAGACGGCGCCACGGAATGTGAGCATCAGGCGCGCCAGCATGGCAGGGTAGTGCTCGTCATAACTGAACAGGTTGGCCACCAGCACGCCGCCGGGCAGCAGGGCGCGCAGGCAGTCAGCGTAGAAGCGTGCGCTGCCCAGTGCCGGCGGCAAGCCCGTTTCGTCGTAGCCATCGAGCAGCAGCACGTCGGCGCAGCCCGGATGCTGGCGGATATAGCTGACGGCATCTGTCTCGATGATGCGCAGGCGCGCGTCGTCAGGCGGCAGCAAGAACTGTTCGCGCAGGGCGATCACGTCGGCGCGCAATTCCAGCACCGTGATGGACGTGTCGGGCAGGTGGCGGTGGCAGAATTTCAGCAGCGAGCCGCCGCCCAGGCCTACCATCAGGATGTGGCGGGGACGCGGCACGAACAGGGTAAAGCACATCATGGCGCGCGCATAGCGCAGCAGCAGATGGTCGGGGCGCGACAGCAGCATTTCGCTCTGGATCATGCCGGGCTGGAATTCCAGGCGGCGCCGGTCGCCACAGGTATGCACCTGCGGGGCAAGTGGGGAGGTGCTTCCGTTTTCCGGCATGGGACAACTTCGCTGAGTGGACTGGGGGAGATGCTTTGTTGCATTCAGAGAAATCTGATAAGCTCCCGTGAGCATACCCGATTAATCCGCGCCGAGCATGCGTATATCTGCGCGCAGCGGCACGGCCGCAGTCGGGCACCATGGAGACAAGCATGTTTTTGGATCACCCCATTATTACGGCGACGAACAGTTTTACGGAGCCTGACCGCATCGAGCGGCTGACGCGCGTGTATGGCTACGCGGCGGCGCTGGCCGACCAGGCCGACAATGTCGGCTTCATTGAAAAAGTGGCGCAAATTCACGATCACAAGGGCACTCTCATCGTGTTCTGGCACGAGGCCCCCAGCGACGTGGAAAAGCAGTATTTCGTGCAGGCGTGGGTCAGCAAGATCGGCGACGGCAGCACCAATGTCGAACACGAAATCTGACCTGGCGCGCCGCGCCTGCGCATCGATAGCGTAGCCCATGGATATCAAGACCCTGGTACTGGCCCTGGCCCTCGGCAACCTGAGCCTGTGCGCGGCCCTGTTCTTCTTCGAGTACGAGCGCAAGAAGTCGCTCAGCATGTCCACCTGGGCGGTGGCCAAGCAATGCCAGGCCGTGGCCTGGTGCCTGCTGTATTTCCGCGGCGTGCTGCCCGATTTCCTCTCCATCTTGCTGGGCAACAGCCTGCTGTTTGCCGGCATGGCGCTCGACGCGGGCGCGCTGTGGCAGGCGGCCGGGCGCAGCGGATGGCGCCGTTATGTCTTGCCGGCGCTGGGGTTGTCGGTGGGGCTGTTCGCCGCCTGCTACCTGTTCGATGTGGCGCCGCTGTTGCGCAGCGCCGGCGGTTCGCTGATCGTGGCCGGCTTCTTCCTGGCCGGCGTGGCCGCGCTGTGCCTGAAATGGCGCGAGGCGAGCATGCTGCGCCGCTTCCTCGTCGTCAGTATGGGCCTGCTGTCGCTGCTGATCGCCGCGCGCGGCGTGCTGGCCGCCGCCGTCCCCGCTTTTGACGCGGAGCTGCTGCAGCTGGCCGGTTTCGGCGCCCTGTACCTGATGATGCTGACGAACGCCTTCGGCTATCTGCTGCTGTCGCGTGAAAAGCTGGGCGGCCAGCTGGCGCGCCTGGAAGTGCTCGACGCGGCCACGGGCGTGCCAAACCGGCGCGGCTTTTACCAGGCGCTGGCGCCATGGATGGCGCTGGCGCGCCGGCCCGGCTTGCCGACGGCGCTGGTGGTGCTCAATATCGATCATTTCAAGCGCGTCAACGACAGCTATGGCCATCCGGTGGGCGATGCGGTGCTCAAAACCATCGTCGACACCTGCCGCCAGCAGTTGCGCGACAGTGACCTGATGGGCCGCCTGGGCGGCGCCGAATTCGCCATCCAGTTGCCGCGCACGACCCTGGCCGATGCGCTGATGGTGGCCGAGCGCATCCGCGCCGCCGTCGAAGTGCTGCCCGTCAAGACGGAACGCGCCGTGCTGCAACTGACGGCCAGCCTGGGCGTGACCACCATCCGTGCCGAAGACAGCACCGTCAGCCTGTTCAAGCGCGCTGACGAGGCGCTACAGGCGGCCAAGCAGGCCGGCCGCAACAGGGTGGTGGAGGCGCAGGCCAACAGCATCCTCGATATTTAAATCGGATTACTTCTTGCGTGAGCCCAGCCAGCTGGGTTCCTTGCCGCATTCCTTGGGCAAGAACAGGGCATCGAGGCCAGGATCGCAGCGCCGGTCGGGCGTTTTCATCGGCTCGACGCTGAGCCATTCGCTCTTGGGCAGTATCTTTTCTTCGCGTGGCGCCACGGGTGGCGCGGGTGGCAGGCTGTCTTGCCAGCGCGGCTCTGCGGCGGGCGCGGGCGGGGTGGCCCAGTTCGCGTCTACCTGCGCTGCCTGCGCTGGCGGTGTGTCCGCGTGTGCGGCGGCGCACAGCAAGCTGCCCGCGAAGACGAACGTGCGCATGGCGCTGCTGTTTACGGAAATCATGGTCTGTCCTTGCTCGGTGCCAGAGGGCGGGCCCTGCAGTATGACGCCAGCAGGATGCAAAAAGACAAGAAAATTGCAACGGCATGTTACCAAAGGTACTATAGTTACTGGAAGCAAGGAGGTGCACTGCAGCAAGGTGATCAAGGCGCGGGCCGCCGGCAGCCGGAGGTGTGCATTCCCTAACTTTCATTTAAGCTAAGCAAGTTATGCTGTGGGGTGCACGCTAGGCCCTCTCTTGTCGTCCGCACCGCAGTTCCCCTTTTTTACTCTTGCCAGGCCCATAATGAAAATGCTCAAAACCCTGCCTGTATGGCCGCTTGCCGCCCCGCTTGCCGGCTGGTTGTTCCTCTTCGGCTCCACCTTCAATGTCGGCGGCGCTTACCAGATCCTGCTGGTGGCTGGCCTGATCGGCAGCGTGCTGGCCGCCGTGTACCACGCGGAAGTGGTGGCGCACCGCATCGGCGAACCGTATGGCACCCTGGTGCTGGCGCTGGCCGTGACCCTGATCGAGGTGGCGCTGATCGTCTCGCTGATGCTGGCAGGCGGACCGGAAACGACGGGCCTGGCGCGCGACACCGTGTTTGCCGCCATCATGATCATCTTGAACGGCATCGTCGGCATCTGCCTGCTGCTGGGCGCCGGGCGCCACCGCGAGCAGACCTTCGGCTTGCTGGGCGTGAGTGCTTCGCTTGCCACGCTGGCGGCCATCGCCGTGTTGACCCTGGTGCTGCCGAACTACACATCGAGCGCCGCCGGCCCCTTCTACAATTCCAGCCAGCTGATCTTCATCGCCGTGATCTCGCTGGTCCTGTACGGCACCTTCGTGCTGGTGCAGACGGTGCGCCACCGCGATTACTTCCTGCCCAAGGAAGCCGTCGGTGACGAAGAAGTGCATGCGGCGCCGCCGACGCCCACCGTCGCCTGGGTCAGCGCCGGCGCGCTGCTGGTGTGCCTGGGTGCCGTGGTGCTGCTGGCCAAATCGCTGGCGCCCGCGCTGGAGACGGCGATTGCCGCCATGGGCGCGCCGAAAACCCTGGTCGGCATCGTCATCGCCGCCATCGTGCTGCTGCCCGAAGGCCTGGCCGCCGTGCGCGCCGCGCGCGCCAACCGGCTGCAAACGAGCCTGAACCTGGCGCTCGGCTCCGCGCTGGCCAGCATCGGCCTGACGATACCCGCCGTGGTGGTGGTGTCGCTGGCCACGGGCCTGACGATTACCCTGGGACTCGATATCAAGTCGACAGTGCTGTTGCTGCTGTCGTTGATGGTTGCCACCCTGTCGCTGGGCACGGGCCGTACCACGGTCATGCAGGGCACGGTGCATCTGGTGATTTTTGCGGTCTATTTATTTACCACCATCGTGCCGTAGAACACCTGTCAAAACCTACTGCGCGTCGGAATTTATGGTCTGCGATGCTCACTGTACCTTCGTACAGTTGCGCGTCTCAACCACAACTTCCTTCCGCTCGCTACGGTTTTGTCAGGTGTTCTTGAGCGTTACTGTTGCTCGCCGTTTTGTCACAATCCTGTCACGCCGCTGTCATACGATGGGGGTAGTGTGGTAGGATTTTTAAATCGTTTAAATGATTTATATAGTTTAGCAACTGAGTTTGCCAACTTTTTCGGTTGGCACAGTAATGACAAGACAAGAGGCCAGTATGTATGCAGCGGTGGACCTGGGGTCCAACAGTTTTCGTTTACACGTCGGCAAGCATGATGGCGACACGATCCGCGTGGTCAAGAGCGTGCGCGACCCGATACGCCTGGCCGCCGGCCTGGACGCCAATGGCGACCTGACCGAGGCGGCCATGCAGGGCGCGCTGGCCTGCTTGCAGCGCTTTCGCGCCATCCTCGCCGGCTTCGAACTCGATGCCGTGCGCGTGGTGGCCACGTCGGCCATGCGCGTGGCGCGCAACGGCGCCGTCTTCCTGCCGCTGGCCGAGCAAGCCATCGGCTACCCGATCGAGATTATCTCGGGCGAGGAGGAGGGGCGTTTGATCTACATGGGCGTGGCCAATGCGCTGGCCATTCCCGGCGAACGCCGGCTGGTGATGGATATCGGCGGCGGTTCGACCGAATTGATACTGGGGCGCGGCAACGATATCGAGCGCGTCGAGTCGTTCAGCCTGGGCACCGTCAAGCAAAGCCTGTCGTTCTTCATCGGCGGGCGCATCGACGCGCCGTCGTTCGAGGCGGCCATCCTGTCGGCGCGCAGCCATTTCGAGGATGCGGCGCCGCCGTACCGCCCGCAGCACTGGAAGACGGCCTACGGCTCTTCCGGCACCATCCGCACCATCGCCGACATCATCGCCCGCAACAAGCTGGGCGACGGCTTGCTCACGAGCGCCAGCCTCGATGCGCTGGCGCGCCGCTTCATCGAACTCGGTCACACCAGCCGTATCGACATGCCCGGCTTGCGCCCCGACCGTGCCAGCACCATCGTCGGCGGCCTGGCCATCTTGATCGGCCTGTTCCGCGAACTGGCCATTCCCGCCATGACGCCGATTGAGGCGGGCTTGCGCATGGGCGTGATGTGGGATCTGTACCTGCGTTCGACCAAGCGCGACCGCCGCGAGCAGTCGGTACAGGGCTGCATGGAGAAATTTCATATCGACCAGCAGCGCGCCAACCGGGTGGCCGAACAGGCGCTGGCCATGTATGCGCAGCTCAAGCCCGCGTCGGACGCCCTGGTGAAATGCCTGCGCTGGAGCAGCCTGCTGCACGAAGTGGGCCTGGCCGTGTCGCAGACGGGCTACCACAAGCACGCTTCCTATATCGTGGAAAACGCGGACTTGCCCGGCTTTACCACGCGCGAACAGAAGACCATGAGCCGGCTGATCCTGGCGCAGAAGGGCAACTTGCGCAAGATCGGCGAGGTGCTGTCCGACCCCGATTTCGCCAAGGCCGTGTTGGCGCTGCGCCTGTCGATTTTGCTCATGCATGCGCGCATCGAAGCCGATTTCAGCGAACTGCGCCTGCGCATGAAGAGCCGCATCGAACTCGATATCAAGCGCGGCTGGGTGGCGCACCATCCCACCGTGTCGTTCTGGATCGAGAAGGAGCAGGAATTCTGGGATGAGGTCGGGGTCGATTTCACGATACGCGCCAGCGCGTGAGGAGGGGGCAGTATTGACGCAATTTGATGTGCAGCAAGCAAGGTTTCAAAAAACCGTATATATTGTTTATATTATTTATTAGATTGGAAAATCCATGACCAAACCCGTCCCAGCGAAAAAAGCCGACAGCGCGCCCGTATCGATGTTTCCCACCAGCGCCTCGATCAACGCGGCAGCCGCCAAGACCGCACCGGCCGCCAAACCTGCCGCCAAGCCGGCAGCCAAGCCGGTGGCAAAAGCCGCCGTCAAGCCAGTGGCCGCCAAGCCGGCCGCTGCGAAACCGGCAGCAGCAAAACCTGTTGCCGCCAAAGGGGCCGCCAAGGCCGTCGTGGCGAAACCTGTCGCCAAAGCCGCTGCCAAGCCGGTCGCCAAGCCAGCGGCCAAGGTTGCTGCGAAGCCAGCCGCCAAGGCCGTCGCCAAGCCGGCAGCGAAAACCGCTGTCAAAGCGGTAGCCAAAGCGGCCGTCAAGCCTGCGCCAGCGAAAAAAGCGCCTGTCGCCAAGGTCGCCGCCGTCAAGGAAAAAGCCCGCAAGCCGAAACTGGTGCGCGACAGCTTCACCATGCCGGAAGCGGAATACGAAGTATTGGGCCAGGTCAAGAAAGCCTGCCTGAAGGCCGGTTTCGAGATCAAGAAAAGCGAATTGCTGCGCATCGGCGTGGCGCTGATCAGCCAGATCGACCTGGCCACCCTGCAAAACGTGCTGGCCGGCTTGCCGCAGCTGAAAACGGGCCGTCCGAAGAAGGATTGATGGCGCGGGCAGGGGCCGCCCCCTGTCTGGCCGTTCTGGTTTACCATGGGGTCTGTGATAGTTTCCCCATGGTTGCCATGTCAGAAGATATAGAGATCGAACGCGCCGGCTTCGTCGAGCGCGCCATCGTCCGCCACCGCGCGGGCGCATCCATTGCCGCCACCGACCATGTCGCCGAGGAAATTCCCGTCGCGCTGGTCTTCAATGGCATTTCCCACGTCGTCATGATGGCCACTCCGCGCGACCTGGAAGCGTTTGCCTACGGCTTCGCGCTGACGGAAGGCGTGGTCGCTTCCGCCGATGCCATCTTCGACTGCGAGGTGTTCCTGCGTCCTGATTCTGCTGAAGTGGCTTTGAGCATCGCGCAGGAAGATTTCGTGCGCCTGAAGGACCGGCGCCGCCAGCTGACGGGCCGCACGGGTTGCGGCGTGTGCGGCATCGACAGCATCGACATGCTCGACTTGCAGCCTGCAGCGCTGCCGCCGGCGCTGATCCACGTCGACCTGCCGGCCGCGCTGGCGCGCGCATCGAGCAGCTTGCGCGAACACCAGGTGCTGATGCGGGAAACGGGCGGCGTCCACGCAGCCGCGTGGTGCACGCCCGATGGCGATATCGTGCACGTCTTCGAGGATGTCGGCCGCCACAACGGCCTGGATAAACTGATTGGCCATCTCGCGCTGCACGATATCGACATGCGGCGCGGCTTTGTCTTCCTGTCCAGCCGCGGCAGCTACGAGCTGGCGCGCAAGGCGGCGCGCATGCAGATCCCGTTGCTGGCGACGATTTCCGCCCCCAGTTCGCTGGCCATTTCCATCGCCACGCAGGCGGGCATGAAGCTGGTGGGTTTCTGCCGCCAGGATGCGTACGTCGATTACACGCCCGCCATCACGCTTTAACTTCACTGCGTTGCAGCAGCACGGGGACCGACTTCGACGTCGGCGTGCCGGCGCCGTCGGCCGTGCTGGCCAGCGGCACCAGCGCGTTCGTCTCCGGGTAATACGCGCCCAGGCAGCCGCGCGGGATGTCGTAGGCGACGAGCCGGAAGCCATCGGCGCGGCGCGCCACGCCATCGTCCCAGGCGCCGATCAAGTCCACCAGCTCACCGTCGGCAAAGCCCAGCATGGCGATATCTTCCCTGTTGGCGAAGACCACTTTGCGCGTGCCGTACACGCCCCGGTAGCGGTCATCCATGCCGTAGATGGTGGTGTTGTACTGGTCGTGCGAGCGCGTGCTCATCAATACCATCAGGCGCTCGCCGTGGCGCGCGCGGGCGCGGTGCAGCGGGGTGTCCAGCTGCAGTGGCGCCACCAGGAAGCTGGCCTTGCCGCTGGCCGTCTTCCACACGCGCTGGCGCGAAGCCACCGTCAGATGAAAGCCGCCCGGCTGCGCCACCCTGGCGTTGTAGTCGTAAAAATCGTCAAACACCTTCTCGATGTCGTCGCGGATGCGCGCATAGTCGGCTGCATACGCGCGCCAGTCCACCAGGCTGCTGCCCACGGTCGCTTCGGCCATGCCGGCCACGATGGCCACTTCCGAGCGCAGCTGCGGCGCAGCGGGCGCATTGCGGCCGTACGAGATATGCACCATGCTCATCGAGTCTTCCACCGTCACGCCCTGCGCCACGCCGTGCTGCAGGTCGATCTCCGTGCGCCCCAGCGTGGGCAGCAGCAAGGCTTCCTTGCCGATGACCAGGTGGCTGCGATTGAGCTTGGTGGCTACCTGCACCGTCAGCGCGCACTGGCGCAGGGCGGCAAAAGTGAGCGGCGTGTCTGGCGTGGCGGCCGCAAAATTGCCGCCCAGCGCGATGAACACTTTTACCGCGCCGCGCCGCATGGCGTCGATGCTGGCCACCACGTCGTGGCCATGCGCGCGCGGCGGCTCGAATCCATATACCTGGCCCAGGCGGTCGAGGAAGGCCTTGGTGGGCTTTTCCTCGATGCCCACCGTGCGGTCGCCCTGCACGTTGGAGTGGCCACGCACGGGACACAAGCCCGCGCCCGGCTTGCCGATCTGCCCGCGCAGCATCATCAGGTTCGACAGCATGCGGATGGCCGCCACGCTGTGCTTGTGCTGCGTCAGGCCCATGCCCCAGGTGGCGATGATGCGCTGGCCCTTGACGAAGATGTCCGTCAGCGCCTCGATCTGCGCGCGCGCCACGCCCGACTCCCGTACCAGCAGCTCCCAGCTTTCCGTGCGCAGGTCGTCGCGGAATGCGTCGAAGCCGCTGCAGTGTTGAAGAATGAAAGCATGGTCGATGACGGCCGGGGCGCCGGCCGCCTGCGCCGCATCGTCATGCTCGACGACGCGCTTGGCGACGGCCTTGATCAGGGCGAAGTCGCCGCCCAGGGTGGGCTGGACGAACAGGCCGGCCAGGCGCGTGCTGCCCAGGGTCGCCATTTCCAGCGCGCTTTGCGGGTCCATGAAGCGCTGCAAGCCCCGTTCGCGCAGGGGATTGATGGAAACGATGCTGCCGCCGCAGCGCGCGCAGTCGCGCAGTTCGCCCAGCATGCGCGGATGGTTGGTGGCGGGATTCTGGCCGAAGATAAGGATTGTGTCGGCCAGTTCGAAGTCGGCCAAGGTCACCGTGCCCTTGCCCATGCCCACGGTGGCCGGCAAGCCGCGGCTGGTCGCCTCGTGGCACATGTTGGAGCAGTCGGGGAAGTTGTTCGTGCCGTACAGGCGCGCCATCAGCTGGTACAAGAAGGCCGCTTCGTTGCTGGCCCGCCCCGACGTGTAAAACGCGGCCTGGTTCGGATCGGGCAGGGCGCGTAGGTGGCGCCCCACGAGGGCATAGGCGTCTTCCCAGGCGATGGGCACATAGCGGTCGCTGGCAGCGTCGTACACCATCGGCTCGGTCAGGCGGCCGTGCTGCTCCAGCGCGTAGTCGGATTGCTCCAGCAACTGCGTGACGGTATGGCTGGCAAAAAGCTCCGGGCCGGCGCGGCGGCTGGTCGCTTCGGCGGCGACGGCCTTGGCGCCGTTCTCGCAAAAGGCAAACGTGGAAGCGTGGTTGCGGTCGGGCCAGGCGCAGCCGGGGCAGTCGAAGCCGTCCGGCTGGTTTTGCGCCAGCAGCGCCTTCAGATTGCCGGGTGCGACCCGTTCCTGGCGCAGGCTGATGGCCACGTGTTTCAACGCATCCCAGCCGGCTGCCGGCTTGGTGTAGGGGCGGATGTGGACGGCGTCTGTGTCTTTCATGGGCTCTTTCGGCTGGGCGAGTGTGGTAATTATGCACGATCCCCGCATGGCATTGACTTGCGTCATGGAAATGACATTCGGCTGTCATTTTCCTGACATATTAGACAAGTACGCTGGAGTCGTCTTGATCACAGGGATGAAACCATGCAAAACATAATCGCATCAAACGAAGCCAAGGCCCGGCCGGTTCAACTGGTACTGAGCCAGGCCACGACAGCGGCGGAATTGCGCGAAGTCCAGCGTTTGCGTTACAAGGTGTTTATCGAGACCATGGGCCTCACGTCGCTGGCCAACGCCGATGGCCTCGACAGTGATGAATTCGACGCGCACTGCGATCACCTGATCGTGCGCGACGCCGATACCCTGAAAGTGGTGGGCACCTACCGCGTGCTGAGCGCGGCCAAGGCAGCCAAGATCGGCCGGCTGTATTCGGAAAACGAGTTCGACCTGAGCCGCCTGAAGAACCTGCGCGGACGCATGGTCGAAGCGGGCCGCGCCTGCATCCACCCGAAATACCGGGGCGGCAGTGTGATCATGCTGCTGTGGTCGGGCCTGGCCGAATACATGCGCCGCGAGCGCTGCGACTACCTGGTCGGCTGCGCCAGCATCAGCCTGGCCGACGGCGGCCATAACGCCGTCGCCGTGTACCAGGCGCTGGCCGAAAAGCACATGGCCCCAAGCGAGTACCGCGTCACGCCGCACCTGCCTTTCCCCATTCACAAGGTGGAAGCGGCGCACAAGCCGCAGGTGCCACCGCTGATCAAGGGCTACCTGCGTTCGGGCGCGTGGATTTGCGGCGAACCGGCGTGGGATCCTGATTTCGAAAGCGCCGACATGTTCATGATGATGCCGCTGGCGAATCTGGACGAGCGCTATGCGCGCCATTACGGGGTAGTGGCTGGCTGATAGCGGGAAGTGAGGCCTGCAGCTGGCTCGCCAGCGCCTGCACGGCGGCGCCGTCCGTCGTGCAGCAGTTGCCGTCCCTGCGCCGGGTCGGGCACGGCCGGCACGTCGATGTCGGCGCCCGCATCGATGCCACACAGCGCGTCGCCCTCGCGTATCTCCAGTTCCGCCCAATGCGCCAGCGGGCCGCGATGGCCGCTTGCGAGCCCATTTCAATGAAGGCCGTGGCGAGGATGGCGGCCAGTTTCGAGCATGGCGCGATGACGTCGGGGCGCATGTCGCCCTGGGTGTCGCCGGGGTGCGCTTGAGAAAGCTGATTAAAGCTGACCTTGATACCTGCGCAGACTATGCGTGGTGTGTCAGATCGAGTTTGAGTGGAAATGCCGGCTGCCGGGGCAATGCGGAGTGAATGCGGGGGGGGCTGCGGGAGCGGAAGGGCAGAGAAACGGTCAGCATGGTTTGGGCTGGGTCTCTTCGCTATCGTGCTCGGATGTTGTGCGGTGAGCGAACTACGCGAATTGTATGGCAACAGTTCATGGCGCCGGGGGCCTGGGTGCCTGGCATGGTATGACAACAGCGGATGTATCAGTGGACTGGCGTGGCGGACAGTTCCTTCAGTTCGCGGATGGTGATGTCCGATTTTTCATGCATGCGCAATAAAATCGTTGCACCGACCGCCAGTTTGCCGTGACGAATCTTGCTGATGATGGGGGGCTGGACCTCGAGTACACGGCACAGTTCCGCATCATTTTTCAGGTTCATCTTCTCGATCAGGGTATCGAGCAGCTTGTTGGGCACAAAACTCGATGGTTCGAGCGCACGCGCCCGGTTCATCGCTTCAATCATTTCCAGCTTCTTTTGCCGAACGTTCATTTACTCCTCCTTCAGGTTATGCAAGGGACGAGACCACAGTTATGCGGTCCCGGCTATAGTTCGTCATCGCAGTACCGCTGTCTGGGTGACGTGACAACATTTGCGTTACAACATTGATAACCAGGCAAGTGTTTTCAATAATACTACGATAACAAAACTTGTGACAGATGGTCAGTTAAATTAACTGATTGTTTGATCAATTTGGTTGACGATTGTTGTATTTTGTAAGCCACTTTTCGTCAGGATCATGGTTCTGTCCGCCATTTCGGCGGCGGCCAGCGAATGCGTGACCATGATCGCGCAACTACCGTTGGCTTTGATTTCGGCGCGCAGCAATTGCAGGATGCTGTGCGCCGTATCCGGGTCGAGATTGCCGGTAGGCTCATCGGCCAGCACCAGCGCCGGCTTGTGCACGAGCGCGCGGGCAATGGCCACGCGCTGCATTTCTCCGCCGGACAATTGCTGCGGAAAGTCTCCGCCGCGTCCGCCCAGGCCGACCGCCTCGAGCATGCTGGCGGCACGCTCCTGGGGCAGTCCGTTGAGCAGCAGCGGCAGGGCCACGTTCTGCAGCAGGGTCAGGTGCGGCAAGACGTGGAAGGCCTGGAAGATAAAGCCCATGCGGGCGCGCCGCAGCCGGGTGGCGGCCGCGTCATCGAGGCTGGACATGGCAATGCCGTCCACCAGGATAGGGTGCGCTTCGGCACCCGCATCGGGCGTATCGAGGCCGGCGATCAGGTTCAGCAAGGTCGACTTGCCCACGCCCGAGTCACCCATGATGGCGATGAATTCCCCGGCCTTGAAACGGCAGGAAATGTTGGCCAGCACGGGACGGGCATGGGCATAGGACTTCGACAGATTGCGCAATTCGAGCATGGTGTTAACGGCTATCGTAAAGGGAGGCACGCGGGGGAGAGGGGGGCCTGGGAACTGCAAAGGGGCGCGGATTGTTTGGCCGGCAATGTGTAGTATACGACAGGCTTATGCTTTTTGCTTGGTAATACCACTTTTGTGTGGTTACTGCGGCGTGCGGCGCGCATTGACCTTAAGTTACCTGCCGCACGGCTGGCTTGCGCGGATTCCGCTATGATGAGAAAAAGTCATCGGCAAGGCGCCCGCAAAGCGGTACGGCAGGGGCGGCGCATCCGGTGGTCACCCGTGCATGCCCTTCGTGAACCTAGAGAAACGACGCCAGCCCATGACCATGCAACTCGCGCAACAGCAGTCCTATTTGTATCCCGCCGGCAACGCAGAAGCGGCCAGCGCCACTCCTGCCATGATAGCCGAGATCAGCAGCGGCCTGCTGGCGCGCAATGCCTGGACCTCGCCCAAGTACCTGTACGACGCGCTGGGTTCTACACTGTTCGAGGCCATCTGCGCCTTGCCCGAGTATTATCCGACGCGCACGGAAGCGGCCATCTTCGCCCGCCACGGCGCCGAGATCGCGCACGCCGTGGGGCCGGGCAGCACCCTGATCGACCTGGGCGCGGGCAATTGCGCCAAGGCCGCCAGCCTGTTCCCTCTGCTGCACCCGGCCCAGTATGTGGCCGTGGATATTTCCTATGATTTCCTCAGCGAATCGCTGAGTCGACTGCAGCAGCGCTTTCCGCACATCGAAATGACGGGACTGGGCCTGGACTTCTCCAGCCGCCTGGACTTGCCCGATAGCGTGCGCGAGGCGCGGCGATTGTTCTTCTATCCCGGCTCGTCGATCGGCAATTTTGCGCCTGAGCAAGCAATCGCCTTCCTGCGCCGCCTGCGCGCGAATGCGGACGGCGATGGCGGCCTGCTGATCGGCGTCGACCTGATCAAGGATGACGCCATCCTCGACGCCGCCTATGACGACGCGCTGGGCGTCACGGCCGCCTTCAACCTGAACATGCTGCGCCATGTGAACGGCCTGATCGGCGCCGACTTCGACGTGCGCGCGTGGCAGCACCACGGCTTCTTCAATGCCGACGAGCGCCGCGTCGAGATGCACCTGGAAGCGCGCAGCGAGCAAGTTGTCCATTGGAAAGGTGGCCAGCGGCGCTTCGCTAAAGGCGAGCGCATCCATACGGAAGACAGCTATAAGTACACGCGCGCCACCTTCGTCGGCTTGCTGGAACAGGCCGGGTTTTCCACAGTGCAAGTCTGGACGGACCCGCAGCAGTGGTTTGCCGTGATCTATGCGCGCGCTATCAGAGACTAAAAGGCGACGATGCTGATCGATCATTACCATAAAGTGCGGCAGCATTCGCTGCTGCTGGCCGAACCCCTGTCGGACGAGGATTGCGGCGCGCAATCGATGCCGGACGCCAGTCCCGTGAAATGGCATCTGGCGCATACCACCTGGTTTTTCGAAACGTTTATCCTGGAAAGCATGGAAGCGGCGTTTGCGCCCTTTCACCCGGCCTTCCGCGTGCTGTTCAACTCGTATTACAACGGCGTGGGCGAGAAGCATCCGCGCGCCCAGCGGGGCTTGCTGACGCGTCCCGGCATGGCGCAGGTGCGCGCCTACCGGGCCAACGTCGATGCGCGCATCGGGCGCCTGCTGACGGGCGAACTGGCGCGCGAGGAGCGCGAACGGCTGAGCATGCTGCTGGCGCTGGGTCTCGAACACGAGCAGCAGCACCAGGAATTACTGTTGACGGACGTCAAGCACTTGCTGGCGCAGAGCGCCCTGTTTCCCGCTTACATGGACAGCGCGGTTGCGCCAGCGCAAGGACGCGCGCAGCCCACGGCCTGGCTCGCCTTCGATGGCGGCCTGGCGCAGATCGGCCATGCGGGCGATGGCTTTTGCTTTGACAATGAATTGCCGCGCCACCCGCAATACGTGGCGCCGTTCGAACTGGCCAGCGCGCTGGTGACGAATGGCGACTATCTCGCCTTCATCGAGGCGGGCGGCTACCGTACGGCGCATTGGTGGCTGGCCGAAGGCTGGGATTGGGTGCGCAGCCAGGGTTTGCAGTGTCCGCTGTACTGGCAGCGCGACGAGGCGGGCCACTGGCTGGAGTTCACCCTGTTTGGCTTGCATCCGCTCGACTTGCAGGCGCCGGCCACGCATTTGTCGCTGTTCGAGGCGGACGCTTATGCACACTGGGCCGGCGCGCGTCTGCCGACGGAAGCGGAGTGGGAAGTGGCGGCGCAAGGCGTCGCGGTGGAGCTTGGCCAGCTGCATCCGGAGGCCGGCGCGTCGGGAACGGGATTGCGGCAAATGTTCGGCCATTGCTGGCAGTGGACCAGCAGCAGCTACGCGCCCTATCCCGGCTACCGTACGGCGCCCGGGGCGCTCGGCGAATACAACGGCAAGTTCATGCTGAACCAGTATGTGCTGCGCGGTTCATCGTGCGCCACGCCGGCCGGCCATGCGCGCGCCAGCTACCGCAATTTCTTCCCGGCCGGCGCGCGCTGGCAATTTTCCGGCATCCGCCTGGCGCGCCAGGTGGAATAGTTTGCTTACTGCAAGCGCGGAACTGAGGGGGCAGGGCGGGGCGGCGCCTTGGCGATGGCGTTCTGTTCCAGCTTGAACTGGCTGACGAGGGTTTCCAGTTCGCCTGCCTGCTCATGCATGGCCGCCGCAGCCGCAGCTGCCTCCTCGACCAGAGCCGCGTTTTGCTGCGTCGTCTGATCCATCTGCATGATGGCGGCATTGATCTGCTCGATGCCTTCGCTCTGCTCGTGGTTGGCGACGCTGATTTCGCCGACGATGGCGCTGACCCGGCCCACGCTGGCCACCACTTCGTCCATCGTGGCGCCCGCCTGGCTGACCAGCTGCGCGCCCTGGCCGACCCGGTTGACGGAGTCGGCGATCAGTTCCTTGATTTCCTTGGCGGCCGCAGCCGAGCGCTGCGCCAGGTTGCGCACTTCGGACGCCACCACGGCGAAGCCGCGGCCTTGCTCGCCGGCACGCGCTGCCTCCACCGCCGCGTTCAGGGCCAGGATATTCGTCTGGAAAGCGATGCCATCGATGACGGCGATGATGTCGACGATCTTGCGCGACGATGCATTGATGGCATCCATGGTGCCGATCACTTCCGCCATGGCCGTGCCGCCGCGCTGGGCGATGGCTGATGCCGAGCGGGCCAGGCTGTCGGCCTGGCGCGCATTGTCGCTGTTGCTGCGCACGGTGCCCGTCAGTTCGATCATCGACGAGGCCGTCTCTTCCAGCGCGCTGGCTTGTGCTTCCGTGCGGGCCGACAGGTCGGCATTGCCGCTGGCGATCTGGCTCGATGCCACGGCAATCGTGCCCGTGCCGCCGCGCACTTGCCCCACCAGGGTGGCCAGGTTGGTATTCATGTCGCGTAGCGCCTGCAGCAGCTGGCCCGCTTCATCCTTGCCATCGGCCACGATTTTAGTGCTCAGATCGCCTGCGGCCACGGCTTGCGCCACGCGCAAGGCATATGCCATTGGCGTGGTGATCGAGCGCGTGACCCACCAGGCAAAGAGCACGCCCAGCAGCAGGGCGGCCGTGCCCAGGCTGGCCATCAGCACATTCGCTGCTGTAATATTGTGCTGGATTTGCTGGCCGCCGTGCACGACCACTGCGCGCTGGATTTCGTTCAGGTGGTTCACCGTCTTTTGCAAGCGGTTCAAGGCGGGCAGGGTATCGTCGCGCACATGCACGGCCGCTTCGGCGCGCTGTCCTGCCATCAGCAGCTTGTCGGCCTGGCTGAACGAGACGACATAGGCCTTGCGCTGCTGCTTCAGGGTAGCCAGCAGTTCCTTGCCTTCAGGTAGCACGATCAGGCGGTCGAGGATGGCCAGCGCATCGCTGATGGTGGCCTTGTTGGCATCGATTTCGCCGTGGATGGCGTTGGCGCGGGCCGGATCTTCATGGATGAAGAGTTCCAGCACCAGCGCCGCGTTTGAACGGGTGGTACTGCGGATGGTGGCGATGGCGTCAGCCTTGGCCCAGTCTTTCTCGATGATGGCTTCGCCGAGCGCGCCGATCTTGTCCAGCCGGAAAAGGCCCGTTCCCACCAGCACTGCCATCAACAGCAGCACCACGCCAAAAGCGGCACCCAGGCGCACGCCTATCTTCATGTCCTTCAACTTCATACTGATTCCCTCGGTAGCTAATGATCTGTCTCCGCTGGTCTTGTTATGAAATGATTATACGGTCGGCAATACCTGATTTGCACTACTAATTGCCCCAAAGAAATGAAAAAGCGGCACGGAGATCAAGCCGTACCGCTTTTTCTCCCTAGGGAGTGCGCTGAAAAGTGTTTAGGCGGCGCTGGCAGCGACCTCGGCCGCCGTTGTCTTTTCAGCTTCCGTCTGCCCGATGCGGCGGTTCACGGCCGACAGCACGGCCTTGAACGAGGCGGTGACGATATTGCTGTCGATGGCGGCGCCGAACAGGGTCGGGCCATTGTCGAGGCGCAACTCCACATAGCAAGCCGCTTGCGCGTTGGCGCCCGAGCCGATCGAATGCTCGTGGTAATCCATCAGTTTGATGTCCAGGCCCAGCGCATTGACGAAGGCATCGATGGGGCCGTTGCCGCCGCCTTGCAAGGCCAGCGGTGTCTGGCGGTGCGACAGGCTGATGTCGATTTGCACGGATTCGTCGCTGCTGGTGTCTTCCACCATGCGGTGCGCAGCGTAGGCGTACGGCGCCGTCTGCTCCAGGTATTCCTTCTGGAAGATTTCATGGATATCTTGCGCGGCGATTTCGCGGCCCGTGGCATCGGCCACGGCTTGCACGGCGCGCGAGAATTCGATCTGCAGGCGGCGCGGCAAGACCAGGCCGTATTCCTGTTCCAGCAAGTACGCCATGCCGCCCTTGCCGGACTGGCTGTTGACGCGGATCACGGCGTCGTAGCTGCGGCCCAGGTCGGCCGGGTCGATCGGCAAGTACGGCACCTCCCAGATGCTGTCCGGTTGTTGCTTGGCAAAACCTTTCTTGATCGCATCCTGGTGCGAGCCGGAAAATGCCGTAAACACCAGGTCGCCCGCATACGGGTGGCGCGGGTGGACGGGCAACTGGTTGCACTCTTCCACGCACTTGCGCACGGTATCGATGTCGGAGAAATCCAGGCCCGGGTGCACGCCTTGCGTGTACAAGTTCATCGCCAACGTCACCAGGTCGACGTTGCCCGTGCGCTCGCCATTGCCGAACAAACAGCCTTCGACGCGGTCGGCGCCCGCCATCACGGCCAGTTCGGCCGACGCGACGGCCGTGCCGCGGTCGTTATGCGGGTGCACGCTGATGATGATGGAATCGCGGCGCGCCAGCTTGCGCGACATCCATTCGATCTGGTCCGCATACACGTTGGGCGTGCTGCATTCCACGGTCGATGGCAGGTTGATGATCATCTTGTTGGCCGGCGTCGGCTTCCAGATGGCGCTGACGGCGTCGCAGATATGCTTGGAGAAATCGAGTTCCGTGGTGGAGAACGATTCGGGCGTGTATTCAAAGCCCCATTCCGTTTCCGGATGCTGGGCCACCAGCTGTTTTACCAAGGTCGTGCCGGTGGTGGCGATGTTGGTGATTTCTTCGCGCGACATGCCGAACACGACTTTGCGGAACACGGGCGCCACCGAGTTGTACAGGTGAACGATGGCGCGCTTGGCACCGACGACGGACTCCACCGTGCGGCGTATCAATTCTTCGCGCGACTGGGTCAGCACGATGATGGTGACGTCGTCCGGGATGCGGCCTTCATCGACGAGCTTGCGCACGAAGTCGAAATCCGTCTGCGATGCCGATGGGAAACCCACTTCGATTTCCTTCAGGCCGATGGCGATCAGCATCTCGAAGAAGCGCAGCTTCTTTTCCGCGCTCATCGGTTCGATCAGCGACTGGTTGCCGTCGCGCAAGTCGGTGCTCATCCAGATAGGCGGTTTGCTGATGATCTGGTTGGGCCATTGACGGTCGGTCAATTTGACGGGAGGAAAGGCGCGGTATTTGGAAGCTGGGTTTTGCAACATCATGATCGGGTACTCCTGAAGATAGGGGGGAAATCAATGGTTGTGGCGCAAGCTTGCCGGGCGGCCACGCAACACTAGGCCAGGCAAGCGATCGGTAGCGGTAGCAGTGCGGCAGCGATGCCAGCAGGGGCGGTCGCAGTGGGGATTACGTGTACGAATGGGGATGGTGCAAACATCATCAAACCTTCCAGGGTTTTTGAAACACGCCGGCGTGTGGCCAGGCGAAGCAATGCGGCAAACGTTATGCGCGTGCTAGGGGTAGTCGCGATAGCGACAGCAGGGAAGGGGAGGAATGTTTGAAGGAGGACATGCACTTAATGTAAGGGAAGTTGGGCCGGGCTGTCAAGCGTTTCCGTTCTACATGTAATGGACCTGCGTCGCCCCGTCCTGCGCATCCTGCGCCATGCGCGCGAGGATGCGCTGCAGGATGGCCGCATCGCGCGGCAGCCGCTCTTCCAACACTTGCCAGCCTGTGAATTGTAATTGTTGCGGCATGTCCACCAGGCCAGTGATGGCATCCCAGAGCGCATCCCAGTTCATGCCGTAGATGGCAGGAAAGGCCAGCGCTGCTGCCAGGCTGGCATGTAACTGGCGCGCGGTGTTGATATCGCTCAAGTCGATGCTGATATGGGCTGGCCTGTTCACAGCATGCCCTTGAGCAGGTTCTGCAGGTTTGGCCGCATGATATGTGGCCAGGGCGTGTCCAGCAGCGCTGCCGCCACGCCCCATTGCCCCGCCACAGGCGAGCCAACATTGACGTCGATCCAGGCGAGGGCGCCGTCGGGCGATAGCTGCGATAGCTGTTGCGCAAACGGTGCGTGCAGGGCGCGGCTGTCGGCAAATTGCAATTCTTCGGACATGTTAATTGTGAGTAAAGACCAGGCGCCAGTCTAGCAGCCGGAGTGGCGCGCACGGTTCGGAACATTGTCACCACAAACATTTAAGACCGCCTTCAGTGCGGGCAGCCCCGCTTGCGCTACAATCGTCTCTCCTTTGTTGCCACTGCCGCGCGCGGTTCCCCCTCTCCACCATGTTCCCTAAACGCCTGACCCTGCTTGCCCTGGCCGCCTTTGCGCTGGCCGGCTGCGATACCACCGTCCCGAAACCCATACAAGTATTGACGCCACCGGAACCCATCGTCGTCACGCCCCGCAAGATCAAGATTGGCCTGGCCCTGGGCGGCGGCGCGGCGCGCGGCTTCGCGCACATCGGCGTGATCAAGGCGCTCGAATCGCAGGGTATCCATGCCGACATCGTCACGGGCACCAGCGCCGGCAGCGTGGTGGGTGCCATGTATGCGGCGGGCAATTCCGGCTTCGCCCTGCAAAAGATGGCGTTCGACATGGACGAGGCGGCCATTTCCGACTGGGCATTGCCCCTGTTCGGCAAGTCGTCCGGCGTATTGAAGGGCGAAGCGCTGCAAAGCTATGTCAACAAGGCTGTCGGCGGCGTGCCGCTGGAAAAACTCAAGATACCGTTTGGCGTGGTGGCGACCGATTTGAAAAATGGCCAGCCGATCCTGTTCCAGCGCGGCAACACCGGCATGGCAGTGCGCGCCTCGTCGGCCGTGCCCGGCGTGTTCCAGCCCGTGACGATTGCCGGCCACACCTATGTCGATGGCGGCCTGGTCGCTCCCGTGCCTGTGCGCTTTGCGCGCGACATGGGCGCCGATTTCATCATCGCCGTGAATATCTCGTCGCAAACGGATACGCAAAAGGCTATCAGTTCGATGGAAGTGATCATGCAGACGTTTGCCATCATGGGCCAGCGCATCAATCAGTTCGAGCTCAAGGATGCGGACGTGGTGATCCAGCCCAGCCTGGGCACCATGAAGGGCAACGATTTCAACAGCCGCAACCAGGCCATTCTGGCGGGCGAGCAGGCGGCCTTTGCCGTGATGGCGCAGCTCAAGCAAAAGCTGAAAGCCAAGCGCGAGCAGTAAGCGATCGTGCCGCTGCGCATTTCGTATACAATTTTGCTTCAACATAACAAGGATGCACCATGCAATCGAAACCGATTTTGACCCTGGACGACGTAAAGAAAATCGCTGCCGCCGCCGAAGCGGAAGCGGTCAAGAATAACTGGGCGGTCACGATCGCCATCGTCGATGACGGCGGCCACCTGCTGTGGCTGCAGCGCATGGATGGCGTGGCGCCGATCTCGTCGCACATCGCCCCGTCGAAAGCCAAGACGGCCGCGCTGGGCCGCCGCGAATCGCGCATCTATGAAGAGATGATCAATGGCGGCCGCGTGTCGTTCCTGAGCGCACCGGAAATCGACGGCTTGCTCGAAGGCGGCGTGCCCATCGTGTTCGACGGTCACTACGTGGGCGCCGTCGGCGTCTCGGGCGTGAAGTCGGCGGAAGATGCGCAAATCGCGAAAGCTGGTATTGCAGCCTTGACTGCCTAAGTAGTAGCCGCAGTTGCAGAACTGCCGCCCCGCGCAAGCCGGGCGGCTTTTTTCATGGGGCGGGGGTTTTATGCTGCTGCGCAAAAAAATGCCGGCCATTCCACATTTTCTTCCTGTCAACGCTAAATAGAAATGTCCCCTTTTGTCCCAAGTAGAAATGTCCCCCGGGTTCAGCGAAACGGAGGGATTTTTTCGCATTCAGAACCTTGCCTGAGGTGGCTTCCCCGTG
>NZ_JBNYXT010000020.1:0-87864 GCF_051380795.1 Janthinobacterium leeuwenhoeki | reverse complement strand
AGCTGATCCATTCGGCTGGCTGCATGATCTGCTCCCTCTGTGGTGAGTATGCAGAGTCAGACAGCACAGCCAAGGGAAGATTCCGGCATTTCCCCTACTTACTGAGGACAGAGCCTTGTTTTACACGCCAGACGCCGACAATCAGGGCTGATCGCAACAAAAAGGAAATCCTGATGAAATACCTGAGTATCGCCGTCTCCCTGTTGCTCTTGTCCGCCTGCAGCATGCCGCTGCGGGTGCTGGCCGGATCGAGCGCCTACGATGATGCGAAAGCCAGCGCGCTGGCGAATACGGCGGCGCAAGCCATGGCAAAGATCAGTTTGCAGCAGGCGCGGCTGGAACAGCAATTGCTGGCCGTGCTGACGCCGGAACAGCGCCAGCAGGCGCAGCAGTGGCGCGGCAGCCGCCAAGGTCCGCATTGCACCCGGCGCCTCCCGTAAAGGTACGCGCGAGCACAGGGAGAGTCTGCATGCGCATCCATATCTTGCGTCCTGGCAGCGGCTTGCTACCGCCGTGTATGGTTAAGTTGCTGTCATGAAACCCAGGTCGCGCCGGCTGAAGTTGCCGATATTCGGGAACACCTCGGCCAGCTGGCTGTCGGCCACGCCGAACCACTTGGCCAGGGTGGCGCCGTACTGGTCGACGGAGGTGGTCGGCAGCAGGGCGCCGGAACCGACGTCCAGCTCATGGCCCAGGCCCGTGGAGGGGAAGGCGCCGTAGATGTCGCGGCCCTTCACGGCGCCGCCCACGACAAAGTGGTGCGCGCCCCAGCCGTGATCCGTGCCGTCGCCGTTGCTGCTGAAGGTGCGGCCGAAGTCCGACGCCGTAAACGTCGTCACCTGGCGCCGCAGGTCCGCGCCCTGCAGGGCCGCCAGGGTCGTGTCGAAGTACGCCAGCGCATGGGCCAGGCGCGCCATCAGGTCGGCATGCAGCACTTTTTGCCGGTCATGCGTGTCGAAGCTGCCCAGTGTCACATAAAACACTTGCCGTTTCGTCCCCAAGGCGCCGCGCCCGCCGATGATGCGCGCCACTGTCTGCAATTGCACGGCCAGCGGATTGACGCCGGACACGCCCGTGTTCGGATTGATGTAGGGCGGCGGATTGGGCACGCCACCCGCGCCGGCCGCCAGCATGGCGCCGTTCAGCACGCTCTGGCTGGAAATGGCGCGCTGCACGACGGCCACATGTTCCTGTTCGATGAGGTCGCTGCCCGCAGCGTTGATGATGGCTTGCAGCGCGCCCGCGCCGCCCGTGCTGCCATACAGGCTGCCGCTCAGGCCGCGGATGGGCACGGCGCCTGCCTGGCCCACCTGGAACTGGCGCACCTGGCGCCCGCTGAGGAAGACGGTGTTGCCTGCGGCGGAAATGGCCGTAAACATGGCATTCGTATTGAGCGAGCCGGCCAGGTCGGCCACCCGGCCGCCCCAGCCCACGCTGGCGCCTTCCGGCGAACCCGATTGCCACGTCGATTGCTGGTCGTTGTGAGAGAACAGCTTGGGCGGCAAGGCTACGCTGCCCGCCTTGTACTGGGCCAGAGTAGCGGGCTGGATCAGGGTGCCCACATTGGCCACGACGGCGGCGCGGCCATTGTCGAACAGATCTTTCAGGGGCGCCAGCTGGGGATGCAGGGCGAAGGCACGGCCCGCTTGCGCGGTAGCGGGCACGATGGGCAATACGCCGCCCGTCTCGCCCACGCCGGGCAGATGGATGGAATCGGCGCCGCCCGTGTTGCGCAGGCGCGCGTATTCATTCCACGAGGTGGGATCGGTGGCCAGCACCGTGTTGAAGGCATCATTGCCGCCTGCCATGAACAGGCACACCATGGCCTTGTAGTCGCCGGCCGATTGCGCGGCGGCGTTGCCCATGGCGGCCAGGTTCAGGGCAAAGGGGGCGGCGCTGGTGCCGGCCAGGCTCAGCATGGAGCCGAGGAAGCGGCGGCGGGAAAACGGGAAATTTTGCATGTGATCGCTCTTACTTTTGTACCAGGTAGGCCGGCGAGGCCATGGTCAGGAAAATGGCCAGCTTGACGCGGTTGGCCTGGGCTGTAGCGACCTGGGTGGCATTGCTGGCCGTGGCCTTGGGGATGCTGATGCCATTGATGGCCGTCAGGATTTGTCCACGCAGCCTGGTGGGCATGCTGCCATGCATCAGGAGCAGGTCGATACGGTCGAGCAGGGCGCCCGCGTCGCTGGCCAGCGCCAATTCGCGCGTGTAGTCAGGCTTGACTTCGCGGTTCTCGCCCACGCCGCTATTGACGGCTTCCTGCATGAAGTTCAGGTAGCCCGTCACCGATGGCTCGGCCGTGATCTGCAGTTCCGGCGCCACCAGGCCCGCGCTGGCCAGGGCGGAATTGGGCGGCGTATAGGCGGGGCGGAAAAAACTGAACACGGAGGGCGGATTCAGCGGGTTCTGGCCCAAGCCGCTCAGTGGGTCGTCGAGATAATAGATGCGGTAGCGCCCGTTGGCAGGCTTGGCATCGAAGGCGCGCATCCAGCCGGCCAGGCGCAGCAGCGGTTCGCGCAACTTGCCTGTGCGCAAAGTGGTACCACCTGGGGCCAGTGCCTCCGGATCGAGCAGCACGGTGCGGATGACGGCTTGCATGTCGCCGCGCACGCCGCTGCCATTGTTGGCAAACGCGGCGGCCACGCGGCCCACGTAGGCGGCGCTGGGGTTGCTGCTGACCAGGCGCTGGATCAACTGGCGGGCAAAGAACGGTCCCGCATTGGGATGATTGAACAGGGTATCGAGCGCCAGTTTCAGATCGGCCTGGCCGCTGCTGGCGCCGGAGATGCTCTGGCCCAGGAAGCGCTTGTCGCCGCTGGAATGATAGGCCGCGTAATTCTGCATCGGCTTCCAGTCGCGGTCGGGATCGGTCGTGCCGCCATAGAAGCGTGTGGCGCTTTGGTCCGGACCGGCCCAGCTCCAGCCCGTAAAGACGCGCGCCAGGCCCGCCACGTCGTCGCGCGTGTAGGTATCGATGGGTTTGCCACCGGACAGTTTCAGGCTGCCATCCGCGTTCAGCTGGTACAGGCCGATGGTAAACAGCTGCATCACTTCGCGGGCGAAGTTTTCATCTGCCGTGCGGGTGGCCGATTCTTTCTGGTTACGCAGGTGGGACAGGTACAGTCCCATCATCGGATGCAGGGCCACGCCTTGCAGCAGGTCGCGGAAGTTGCCAAAAGCATGCTGGCCCAGCATATCGTAGTAACTGGCCACGCCACGCACCTGAGGCCGCACGGATTCATTCTGCATGGAAATAACGAAAATCTCGGACAGGGCAAAGGCTATGCGCTGGCGCAATTGATCCTCGCCGCGGATGCTCTGCTGCCAGAAAGTTTCATACACCCCCGTAAACCCCACTTTTTGCCCGCCGGCGGCCTGCGCCGCCAGCATGGCGTCGATATATTTCCGATGCAAGGTTTGCGGCTTGGAAAACTGTGCGCGGAACCAGGCGTCGCTGTCGCTGGCGGCCAGCGTTTCGATGGCCGCCATGTCCGGTCCGAACGTGGCGCGGCCCAGAAATCGCGACGCTTCCTGGCGCGTGAAGGTTGCTGCCTGGCCAAGCGGGGGCGTGGTCAGGGGCGGCGGCGCAACGGTATCGCCCGGCGTGGTGCCGGGGGCTTGCGCATCGCCGGGGGCGGTGGTCGCTGGCGGCACGACCGAGACGTCCGGGTTCTGGATGGAGTCGCTCTTGCTGTCGCCGCGACCGCCGCAAGCGGCAAGCAGGCTGAGTAGGGTGATGGCCAGTAAGCGGCGCAAAGTAGGGTTAGTCATTTAGTTTCTTTCGGGCAATAAAATTCCGGCCCGTTAATTGTAGGGCTTGCTCCCCCTATTCCTGTTTTCAATTAAGTATTTGCATGTTGGCTACTTTTATTTTTGCGAACAGTTGACATGAAATTGGCGGTAATTTTGCCGAAGTAGCGCGAAGTTTATATTTTAAAAATGAAAAATATTTTTTTGCCGAGAGTAGGCGCTGTGGCGGATAGGCGACGTAATCATTCCCGCCAATTAAGCTTGTTTGAACGCTCATCTTGACAACGCAACCTGCTACGCCGGAAACCATGGTTTTTACGCTATCGGCGAAACGCCGTTCGCCTGTCTTTCACCGGAGCGCGCGGTGGCCTGAAATGAAAAACGCCGCCTGATTTGCATCGGGCGGCGTTCAATACCACTGTCTAAGGAAGGGCGACGTTTTTAGGGGTTCTCATCCAGTTTGACGCAATCGACAAAGTAACCACGCTTGCCATCGACTTCGCGTTTCACGAGACCATGCACATCCGTCTCGAAGCCGGGGAAGCGCTCGTTGAAGTCACGCGCGAAGCGCAGGTAGTCGACGATGGTCTTGTTGAAGCGCTCGCCCGGGATCAGCAGCGGAATGCCCGGTGGATACGGCGTCAGCAGGATGGACGTGATGCGGCCTTCCAGTTCGTCGATGGCCACGCGCTCGATTTCGCGGTGCGCCATCTTGGCGAACGCGTCCGACGGCTTCATGGCCGGGATCATGTCCGACAGATACATTTCCGTCGTCAGGCGCGCCACGTCGTAGGCCTTGTAGAAATCGTGGATTTGCTGGCACAGGTCGCGCAAGCCCATTTTTTCGTAGCGTGGGTTGGCCGCCGCAAATTCCGGCAGGATGCGCCACATCGGCTGGTTCTTGTCGTAATCGTCCTTGAATTGCTGCAAGGCTGTCAGCAGGGTATTCCAGCGGCCCTTGGTGATGCCGATGGTAAACATGATGAAGAACGAGTACAGGCCGCATTTTTCAATGATGACGCCGTGCTCGGCCAGGTACTTGGTGACGATGGACGCGGGAATGCCCGTCTCGCCGAACTGCCCGTCCAGCGACAGGCCCGGGTTGACGATGGTCGCCTTGATCGGGTCGAGCATGTTGAAGCCGGGAGCCAGGTCGCCGAAGCCGTGCCAGTCATCCTCGGCGCGTATCATCCAGTCTTCCTGCCGGCCCATGCCTTCGTCGTTGAAGCTGGCCGGACCCCACACCTGGAACCACCAGTCCTGGCCCCATTCCTGGTCGATCTTTTTCATGGCGCGGCGGAAATCGAGCGCTTCCATGATCGATTCTTCCACCAGGGCCGTGCCGCCCGGCGCTTCCATCATGGCCGCGGCCACGTCGCACGAAGCGATGATCGAGTATTGCGGCGAGGTCGAGGTATGCATCAGGTAAGCCTCGTTGAAGGCGTCCTGGTCCAGCTTGACCGTATCCGATTCGCGCACGAGGATTTGCGAGGCCTGCGACAGGCCGGCCAGCAATTTGTGCGTGGACTGGGTCGAGAAGATCATCGATTCCTTGGCGCGCGGACGGTCCTTGCCGATGGCGTGCATATTCTTGTAGAAATCGTGGAAGGTGGCGTGCGGCAGCCATGCTTCATCGAAGTGCAGGGTGTCGATCTTGCCGTCCAGCATTTCGCACAGGGTTTCCACGTTGTAGATCACGCCATCGTAAGTCGATTGCGTGATGGTCAGGATGCGCGGCTTCTTGTTCTTCGCTTCGCGCGCGAACGGATTCGCCTCGATCTTGCGGGCAATGCTTTCCGGCGTGAATTCATGCAGCGGAATGGGGCCGATGATGCCCAGGTGATTGCGCGTTGGCATCAGGAACACGGGAATGGCACCGCACATGATGATCGAATGCAAGATCGACTTGTGGCAGTTGCGGTCGACGACGACGATATCGCCTGGCGCCACGGTCGAGTGCCACACCATCTTGTTCGAGGTCGACGTGCCGTTGGTAACGAAATAGCAATGGTCGGCATTGAAGATGCGCGCCGCATTGCGCTCCGACGCGGCGACAGGGCCCGTATGGTCGAGCAGCTGGCCCAGTTCCTCGACGGCGTTGCAGACGTCCGCGCGCAGCATGTTTTCACCGAAGAACTGGTGGAACATCTGGCCGATCGGGGATTTGAGGAACGCCACGCCGCCCGAGTGGCCGGGGCAATGCCACGAGTAGGAACCGTCGTTGGCGTAGTGCACCAGCGCGCGGAAGAACGGCGGCGACAGGCCGTCGAGGTAGGATTTCGCTTCGCGAATGATGTGGCGCGCAACGAATTCCGGCGTATCTTCGAACATGTGGATGAAACCATGCAGTTCGCGCAGGATATCGTTCGGGATGTGGCGCGAAGTGCGCGTTTCACCATACAGATAAATGGGGATGTCGGCGTTCTTGTAGCGGATTTCCTCGACGAAGGCGCGCAGCGATTTCAAGGCATGATCGGTTTCCTCGATGGAACCGGCACCGAATTCTTCATCGTCGATCGACAGCACGAAGGCTGACGCGCGCGATTGCTGCTGGGCAAATTGCGACAAATCGCCGTAGCTGGTCACGCCCAGCACTTCCATGCCTTCTTTTTCCATTGCGGCGGCAAGGGCGCGAATGCCCAGGCCGGACGTATTTTCAGAACGGAAATCCTCGTCAATGATGACGATGGGGAAACGAAATTTCATGCATGTCTCCAAAAAAGCAAGCCGCCCCTGACAGATGTGAAGGGGCGGACTAGGGCGCGACTTCAGGCGGTAGTACAACCCGGCAGCCGCAGAAAAAAAATAAGAACGGGATTCTCGCAGAAATGCGGCATCTGCGGGAAAAAAATATCACCCTACAGCATCACACGCTTGCGCTAGCGTGAAGCAAGCGTGTGACAGGGGTATTACAGCAACACTCTGGCGATCAATATCACCTTATCAGGCTTTGCGTTGCAGCGTGACAAAGGCGTAAGGCAGGCCGGATTTCTCCGATACATGCGCTACGCGCGTGGTTTCTTGCCATACGGCATGATCAACGGCAGGGAAGAAGGCGTCGCAATCAAAGGTCTGGCCGATTTCCGTGATGATCAAACGCTGGGTCAGGGGCAATGCCTGCTTGTAAATCTCCGCGCCGCCGATGACATAGCCTTCGGCGCCGTCCAGCAGGGCGATGGCCGCTTGCACCGACGACACCGCTTCCACGCCCTCGTGGCGCCAGTCCGGATTGCGCGTGATGACGATGTTGCGGCGGTTTGGCAGCGGACGGCCGATGGAATCGAAGGTCTTGCGGCCCATGAGGATGGGATGGCCCGTCGTCAGACGCTTGAAATGCGCCAGGTCTTCCGGCAGTTTCCACGGCAGGGTGTTGTCGATGCCGATGCCGCCTTGCTGGTCGGTGGCGACGATGATGGTCAAATGGCTCATTGGTTCTGTGAAAAAGGTGGGGGCGATGCCCGATGCCCGTCATTATCGTTGAAATTGCCGGCAGCCTCCAGATGCGCACGCATGGCTTGCGCCAGCGCTCCCGGCGCTTCCAGCGGAATCATGTGGCCGGTGTTGTCTGTTAATAAGTGCAGGGTGGCTTGCGGCAGGCGGGCGGCCATGGCGCGCAGATCGTCGGGATGGACCAGCTTGTCGTCTTCGGCGCCCACGATCAGCACGGGAAAATCGAGTTCCGGCAAGCGCGCCATCAGGTCGGGGCGGGCGATGGTGGTGATGAATTGCGCCAGCAGTACGTCCTTGCCCAGGTCCAGGCCCATCTGCTGTATGAGTCCCGTGATGGCGACATCGCTCAGGTGCGACGGGTGCAGCAGTTCGCGCAGGCGCTGGCGCGTGATGCCCGCATAGGCGTTGCGCTCGAGCATGGCGACGATGCGCTGGCGCGCGCTAATTTCCGCCGGCAGCAAACCTTGGGCCGAATTGGCGATCAAAGTGAGAGATTTCACACGTTGCGGGTGCGCCAGCGCGTGTTCCAGCGCCAGGTAGGCGCCCAGCGAAAAGCCCACCAAATGGGCTTGCGGCGCGCTGTGGCTGGCGATCATCTGCTGCATCTGCGAGCGCGTGCGCGCCTGGTGCAGGGGCACGTGCTGTAGCTGAAAGGTGTCGCCCAGAGCCGGCGCCAGGCGCGACCACAGGCGCTCGTCGCACAGGGTGCCGGGAATACAGTCGAGTCGTATCTGCGTATTGTTCAAGGACAAGTCTGGGTTCAAATCGCTCATGAGGGTGAAAATTTTTGTCGAGCGGCATTATCCGTCATTTTGCGCATCCGGGCTGCGGCACGGGATTTTCCGTATGGTACTATTTTCAATAGTGCGCGGCTGGCAAGCAGTAACTTTATGGTAGGCTCATGGCTCATCAAGCCGGCGTGCCGGCGACGTGACCTGAAACACCGAATGCAACCCCCACATTAAAGAGGAATTACCATGGCGATCAGTTTGCAAAAAGGCGGCAATGTCAACCTGAGCAAGGAAGCTCCTGGCTTGAAGAAAATCGTGATTGGCCTTGGCTGGGACCCGCGCGCCACCGATGGCGCCGCATTTGACCTGGATGGCAGTGCCTTCCTGCTGAAAACGGATGGCAAGGCCCGTTCCGATGCCGATTTCATTTTTTATAACAACCTGAAGTCGGCTGACGGTTCCATCGTCCACGCGGGCGACAACACCACGGGCGGCGGCGATGGCGATGACGAGAAAGTTGCCGTCGACCTGGCCAACGTGCCGGCCGATATCGACAAGATCGCCGTGGCCGTCACCATCCACGACGCGGAAAATCGCAAGCAGAACTTCGGCATGGTCGGCAAGGCTTACATCCGCTGCCTGAACGGCGACAACGGCACGGAAATCGCCCGCTACGACCTGTCGGAAGACGGCTCGACGGAAGCGGCCATGATCTTCGGCGAAATTTACCGCGCCGGCAGCGAATGGAAATTCAAGGCAATCGGCCAGGGTTTCAAGGGCGGCCTGGGTCCACTCGCCCGTTCCTTCGGCATCAACGCCTAAGAGCTCCGGAAAACGGCCCATGGCGGCGTTGCTCCGCCATGGACTGACTGTACATTCGTACTGTCTTCGGACGACGCGCCTTGCCCTGAGCCGTTGTCCGAAGCTCCCACACCTGAATACATAATCCCATGGAAAACCTGATCAAGGGGCAGCGCCTGGCGCTGTCCGGCCTCGTCACGGGCAATGTCGTGCAACTGGGTCTCGCCAGCGCCGGTGTGGCGCTGGACTTTGCCTGTTTCGGCCTCGACGCCAACGGCAAACTGTCCGATGATCGCTACATGACGTTCTTCAACCAGCCGCGCACGCCGTGTGGCGGCGTGGAAACCTCGGCGCCGTGCGGCGATGCGGCCGGTTTCAGCTACCAGCTGGAGCGCTTGCCTGCTTCCATCGAGCGCCTGGTCGTCACGGCCGCCATCGATGGCGCCGCCACCATGGCGCAGCTGGGCAGCGGCTACCTGCGCTTGCTCGACGGCGGGCGAGAATTGGCCCGTTACACGTATGCTGGCGCTGATTTTGCGCAAGAAAAAGCCGTCATGCTGGGCGAGTTCTACCGCAAGGACGGCGACTGGCGCTTCATGGCCGTGGGGCAGGGTTTCAATGGCGGGCTGGACGCGCTGGTCGCCCATTTCGGCGGGGAAGTGGCGCAGGCCGTCGCGGAACCGGTGCCGTCACCCAAGATTTCCCTGTCGAAAATCTCGCTGACGAAGGCGGGCCAGACGCACAAGGTGTCGCTGGAAAAGGGCGCGGGCGCGCCGGGCAAACTTACCGTCAAGGCCACCTGGGTCGATAACGGCGATGGCGACGACGATAACGACGACCTCGATTTAAGAGTCGGCATCCTCTTGCCGAACGGCCAGATGCGCTTCATCCAGGCGCCCGATACGCCCGGCAACTTTGACATCATGCCCTTCGTGCGCCATCTGGGCGACGTGGCGGGCGCATCGGGCAAGGAACCAGCCACGGAAACGGTGGAAGTCAATCCTGCCCTGGCGCAACATTACGGCGGCACGGTGGGCCTCGTCTTCAGCGTGTATTCGGCGGTGGCCAACGGCGCCGTGTCGGTCGCCTCCATGCGGCCGAAGATGGTCATGCAGTACGGCCAGCAGATCGTCGAGTGCGCATTCGACTTCCGCCTGTCCAAGGCGGCCGACGATGATACCGTCTACACCTATGTGATCGGCATGGCGCGCATCACGCACGACAGCATCATCCTCGAGCCGTCCGGCAAGACGTCGGAGCCGGGCAGCGAAGCGACGCCGTGGCTGAGCTGGCACGGCGAGAACCTGCAGCTGGCCTTCAATGGTCCCGTCGTCTTCAAGGGCGAGGACAAAGAAGATGAAGATGATTGCAATGCGGACAATCCGCGCCGCTATATCGCCTAGGAGACACTGATGGAAACCTTGTCCAAGGGACAGCGCTTGCCGCTGGCCAATCTCGTTCCCGATGGCATGCTGCAGATCGGCGTCGCCGCGCAGGGACTGGCGCTCGACGTGGCTTGTTTCGGCCTCGATGCGGCCGGTAAACTCTCCGACGAGCGCTACATGACCTTTTTCAACCAGCCGCGCACGCCGTGCGGCGGCGTGGAGGCGCGGGCCGGCAGCGGCGGCGACATGGCCGAGTTTGCCTTGCAACTGGCGCGCTTGCCGGCCAGCATAGAGCGCCTTGTCGTGACGGCCTCCATCGATGGCGGCGGCGTGATGTCGCAACTGCAAGCTGGCCACGTGCGCCTGCAGGCGGGCGGGCGCGAGCTGGCCCGTTTCGCCTTCGCGGGCAGTGATTTCGCACAGGAAAAAGCCGTCATGCTGGCGGAAATCTACCGCAAGGATGGCGGCTGGCGCTGCATGGCCGTGGGACAAGGTTTCAATGGGGGACTCGACTCTCTGGTGCAGCATTTTGGCGGCGAAGTCGACCAGGCTGCGCCAGCGGCCCCAGCAGCTGCATCGGCGGCCCAGCAAGCCAAGATCAACCTGGAAAAGCGCGTCGAACGCGATGCGCTGCACCTGGTCAGCCTGGTCAAGCAGGCGGGCGTGTCTCTGCAAAAAGTGGGCTTGCTTGAGCACCGCGCCAAGGTGTGTTTATGCCTGGATATTTCCGGTTCCATGGGGCGGCTGTATAAAGAGGGGCTGGTGCAGCGCTTTGCCGAACGCATCCTGGCCCTGGGTTGCAAGTTCGACGACGATGGCGAGATCGATGTTTTCCTGTTCGGCAAGAACGTCCATCATCCGGGGCCCATGGACTTGAACAACTGCAACACTTATGTGGGGCGGGCGATCATCCGCCATCCGCTGGAAGGCGACACGCGCTATGGCGCCGCCATGCAGGCGATACGTGCGTTTTACTTTCCCGATGCGGCCGGCGGCGAGCGCACGCGGCCCATCGCCGCGGAAATGCCCGTGTACGTCATGTTCGTCACCGATGGCGGCACGAGCGACCAGGCGACGACGGAAAAACAATTGCGCTGGGCCAGCAATGAACCGATCTTCTGGCAATTCATGGGCATCGGCAAGGGGCGCAAATCGAAAAGCAAGTTCCTCGCCGCCTTCGCCGATTCCGACTTCCCCTTCCTGGAAAAGCTCGACGAATTGCAGGGGCGCCTGGTCGACAATGCCAATTACTTTTCCGTCAGCTCGCCCGACGAACACAGCGATGCGGAACTGTATGATTTGTTGATGACGGAATATCCGGGCTGGCTGAAACTGGCGCGGGGAAAGGGCTTGCTGACCTAGCTGTTCCTCAAGGGATGAGGCAGTAATGCCACAAGCGCAAGAGATTTGTAAATTGAAGTAAATTGCAATTGTTTGGCTATGCGTTGGCCCCTAGAATCATGGCATTCGATTCTTGGTTGCCACGCGCTTGCGTTGCGCCTCACAGTTCCTGGGCTATTTATTTCATGCATAAAATTGTTCTCTGCTGCCTCGCTGGCGGCAGCCTGCTGTCTGCCAATGTTTCCGCTCAGGCACAAGCCGTAGCCACCGGCGACGCCGTCGTCAAGCCCGCACCAGCACCAGTATCGGCCAAGGCGCCCGCCGTCGATGGGCCGCCATCCGTCAGCGTCACGGCCGAGCGCCCCGCTGGCCGCATCGACCGGCAAGTCTACGACGTCAAGTCCGACGTGGGCAGCAGCAACGGCACGGCGGCCGATGCCTTGAACAATGTGCCGTCAGTGGCCGTCGACCCCGACGGTTCCGTGTCCTTGCGCGGTAGCAGCAATGTGCAGATATTGATCGATGGAAAGCCATCTGCCATGCTGCAGGGCGATTCACGCGGCGCCACCCTGAACGCCATGGCGGCCGACGATATCGAATCGGTGGAAGTGATCAACAATCCCGGTGCCCAGTTCGGCAACGAAGCCGGTGGCGGCCCGATTTTGAACCTGGTGATGCGGCGCAACCGCAAGCCGGGCGGCTTTGCCACCGTGAATGCGAATGCGGGCATCGCCGGGCGCTACAACAGCTCCGTCTCCGGCACCTACAACGAGGGCCCATGGGGCTACCAGGGCGGCATCAATGTGCGCCATGACGGCCGCAATTCCGTGGGCGAGGTCAGCCGCGAGCGCCTGGAACGCGACACGGGGGCATTCGCCCCCAGCAGCCAGCAGTCCAGCAACAATGGCTTGAATGACTCGCTGGGCTTGCACGGAACCGTCAATTACAATCTGAACGCCAACGACACCCTGGCCGCCAGCGTGTCGTACAACGGCCGCAGCAACGACCAGCGCTCGCTCGACCGCTACATCAATGGCGACTCCATGGGTGGCACCATAGTCGACTATGTGCGCAGCACCGTGCGCAATGGCGACAGCCGCAACACCAGCTGGGGCGCGCGCTACGACCACAAGGGAGAATTGCCGGGCGAAACCCTCAAAATTGACTTGCGCGTATCGTCCTCGACCAACGAGAGCGACAGCGATTACGCCAACACCTACACGGTGGCACCCGTGAATGCCTTCGACAGCCGCGCGCGCCAGCACAGCGAGACGGGCAACCGCATCGTCGACTTCAGTGGTGACTACGAGCGTCCGCTGGCGGGCGGCACGGCCAAGCTGGGCTACAAGGTGGCCGATAACCAGAGCAGCTTCGACACCCTGTACACGGACATCAATCCGGCCAGCCTGGCGGAGAGCGTCAACCCCATGCGCAGCAACCGTTTCGAACTCGACGAGCGCACCATCGCGCTGTATGGCTCTTACCAGATGCGCCTCACCGAGCGCTGGGGCGCGCTGGCCGGTTTGCGCGCCGAATACACGGACTTGAACGTGCGCCAGATCACGGGCGGCGTCGAGGCCAGCAACAACTACGTCAATTACATTCCCAGCCTGTTCGCCACCTATAAAGTCAGCGACGAGAGCAATTTGCGCTTCAGTTATGCGCACCGCCTTCGCCGCCCCAGCGCGGGCGACCTGAACCCGTACGTGGTCTACCGCGACGAGTTCAATGTGTCGGCCGGTAATCCGAGGCTGAAACCCACGCAGACGGACGCGTTCGAGATTGGCTATGAAACCAAACTGTTTGGCCTGGAAAGCAGCTTGCGCGCCTACCACCGGCGCGACACGGACGCCATCGTCGATTACCGCTATTTTATTAGCGAGAATGTGCTGCTGACCACGCGGGAAAACGGCGCAGGCAGCCATGCGAGCGGCCTGGAGTTTAGCCTCAGCGGCAAGCTGACGCCTTCCTTGACCCTGAACACGAGCGGCAACCTGGCGCGCAGCCAGCAAACCAGCTCGGACGACCTGGGCAACCGCAGCACGCGCACGGCGAATGCCCTCAGCGGCCGCGCGCGCCTCAATTACCAGTTCAATACGGCCAACCAGCTGCAACTGGCCCTGCAAATGCAAGGCAAGATGCTGTCGGGACAGGGCTACCGCTCGCCGAACAATACCTTGAATATGAGCTGGCGCCACACGCTGACGCCGCAGCTAAGCCTGGTCATGAATGTGACTGATGTGTTCAGCAGCAACAAGATGGAAACCGTCATCAACAGCGCATCCCTGCGCGAGACGAGCACGCGCCGGTTTGATGGACGCATGATTTATGTGGGGCTGTCGTACCGCCTCGGCGGCGCCACGTCGGCGGCGAAAGAGGGGGAGCGGGAACCGCGTTTCGGCCCGCCGGGCGGACGCGGGCCAGGCGGCCCAGGCCCGGGCGGCCCGGGAGGCGAAGCAGGCTAGGCCGCTGACGCGATCTCGTTCAGGAAGTCGATGAAACTATCCGCATGGCGCTCGAAGCACCATGCGCCCATGCCATGTTCGGCGTGATACACGGGCGCGTCGCCATCGGCGATGGCGCCCAGGTCCAGGCAATACGGATCGGCGCCAGCGTCGGCGATCACCAGATACTGTTCCGGCCAGCCGGCGATGGTTTCACTGCTGACGGGATTCCAGGCGTAACCGTGCTGGGCCTTTATCAGCCCGGCCGCGCCATACAGGCTCAAACCCTGGAAATACTGCTGGCTGTCGATTACCACCCGCAGCGGCGAATGACAAGCCAGGAAGCGCCGGTAGTGTTCCGGCAAGGCCCAGCGCTGCGCGATGCCGGCCATGTCGGCGGCGCTGGCGATGGTCAGCCAGTTCGATGGCTGCGCCAGATCCTGTTCCTGCTTGCGTCTGGCGGCCAGCTTTTTCTCCAGCCTGGCCGCGGCTTTTTCCAGCGGCGTGCGCGGATCCCCGAGCGACGCGTGGGTGGCGGGCAAGGCATGGCCTGCGCCATCCGGATAAGCGTCACGCTGCCAGGCCAGCACGTCGGCCAGCCGCAGCTGTTCTGCCTTCCAGTGACCGGGATCGCAAGGCAAACCGGCATCGAAAGGCTGGCGGCTGAAGACGGCCAGGCTTTTGACGGCCTTGGCGCGCACGCTCAGCTTGGTATTTTCCGCAGTGGCCAGGGCCACGAGCGGAGCATACGCCGCCTTGCCCATGCTTTTGAGCATGCCATCCACGCCCCAGTAGGCGAGGCCGTCCATATCGAGGCTCCAGCTGAAAAAATCGCCGTATTCTCCCGGCTCGGCCAGGGCGACGATATCCGTCATCAGGAAGGCGCGCCAGTGCAGCAGCTGGCCGTCCCTGGCGTAGGCGATCAGGATGGCGAGCACGGCTTGCCGCTCGTCGGCCGCATGCTTTTTCAGCAGCCTATCCTTCAGGCGGGCGAACTTGTTTCCGTCGGTTTCGTCAAACAGCTTGCGGTGCAGCGCTGCCAGCGGTGCGACCGCCATCAGACGGCCATCGCCGCCTTGATGGGCGCGTGGTGTTCATAGCCTTCCAGCGAGAAATCCGACGGCTCGATCTTTTCCAGCCATTCCGGCTCGTACTTGCCCGTCTTCGCGTAGTCGGGCACGCGCTCGGAAATGACGAAACGCGGCGCGGGGAAGGGCGTGCGCTTGAGTTGCTCTTCCACCATGTCGAGGTGGTTTTCATAGATATGCGCGTCGCCGATGAAATACGTGAACCAGCGCGGCGTGTAGCCCGTCAGGCGCGCCACCAGGTGCAGCAGGGCGGCGCCTTCGGCGATATTGAACGGCGTGCCCAGGCCGATATCGTTGCTGCGTACATATAAGCACAGCGAGATTTCGCGCGTGCTGGCGTTCGGGATGAACTGGTACAGCAAATGGCAGGCGGGCAGGGCGACGGCGTCCAGCACGGCCGGGTTCCAGCCATGGAACAGGATGCGCCGGCTGCCGGGGTTTGTCATGATGGTATCGAGGCACTCGCGCAACTGGTCGACGGCCTTGTACAGCAGCACTTTTTGCACGCCGTTTTCGTCGATGGGGGCGATCAGCGTAAAACCGTTCGCCTGGGCGTCGGCTATCTGTGCCGGCTGGTCGGCGGCTAGCAGTTTATACGCGGGCCATTGCCGCCATTGCACGCCGTACACGGGGCCCAGGTCATCCTCGCCTTCGCGGTAAGGGTTGGCCAGCCATTGCGCATTTTCGTTGGCATTCTGGTCCCAGACTTTACAGCCCAGCGCGCGGAATTCGGCCGCGTTGCGCGAAGCGCGCAGGAAGGCGCACAATTCGCCGATCACGGATTTGAAAGCCAGTTTCTTGGTCGTCACGGCAGGGAAGTTGCCGTTGGCCAAGTCGAAACGCATCATGGCGCCCGGCACGCTCAGGGTGCGGATGCCTGTGCGGTTGTCTTGCCAGCTGCCCGTTTCGAGCACGGTCTTGATCAAATCTTGATATTGCTGCATGTATTTCTCCAACGGTAAGGATGGTGATTGTAACGCAGGCGCGACAGGCGGGCTGCGGCCCGCACACATAATTACGCGGCTGTCCTACCTGCAAACATGACTCTGTGGTAATTTGTGTGTCCTTAAAGAAATACATAGAAACGGCAGACGCTGCACCATGTTCTTGCGACAATTTGTAAATAATAATAATAACGCCGCCGTGGTGGAGATGAGCAGGGCCGATTTTCTCAAGGCCAACCTGCGCCTGATCCTGGCTTGGCCCTTGCTAGGGCTGGTCCTGTGCGCCGTGCTGTGGACGGCCACCTTGCTGCAGCTGGAGGCGGAAAAGAAGGTGGCGCAGCAGCAGGCGCTCGACAGCGTGTCTTCGTTGTCGAAAGCGTATGGCCAGTATCTGCTGCGCACCCTGGAGCAGATGGACCAGCTGACCTTGCAGCTCAAGTATGAGTGGGAAAATTCGCACGGCCAGCTGCGTCTCGACCAATTGAAGACGCAGGGCATGTATGCCTTGCCGCAATTTGCCATCGTCGCCATCCTCGACCGCAAGGGCCACCTTGTGACGGCCACGGCGCCGCTGCAACGCCTGCGGGTTAACGAGCGCAGCGATTTCCTGCTGCGCCACTGGCGCAGCAATTCCAGCGCGCTGCGCATTGCGCTGGGGAGGGCCAATGCGGCCAATGCAGCCAGTGAGGCCACGGCGCCGGGTGCCGACGAAAGCCTCGTGCATTTCACGCGCCGGCTGGAAGACGAGGATGGCAATTTTGACGGCGTGCTGCTGATCTCCATCCATTCCAGCTATTTTTCCGAATTCTATAACAGCGTCAGTTTCGGCAAGTTCGGCATGTCGGCCATGGTGGGCGAAGAGGGCGAGCTGTTCAGCACGCGCCTCGGTTCGCGCGTGCTGCCGACCCCGAGCGGTGAGGGCACGCCGTTTCTCGACACCAGCTTCCTGGAAACGGACAGCGGCTCCCTGCATTCGGGCGGCCGAATAGCCTTTTCCGACAAGCAAAGCCGCTACGTGGGCTGGCAGGCGCTGAAAGCCTATCCGTTTACGGCGATGGTCGGCCTGTCGGACGGCGAAATGCTGCACCCCTACGAGGAAACGCGCACGATTTATATCGGCATCGCCTTTGCCGTCACCTTGCTGTTGCTGGCCTTTGCCGCCGTCGCCACCGTGCTGTCGCTGCGCCTGGCCTGGCGCCACCACCAGTCCGAAGGCGTGCGCAATGCCTACCGCATGGCCACCGAAGGCACCAGCGACGGCTTTTATATCATTGCCGCCCTGCGCGGCGCGGATGGCAGCATCCTTGATTTCGAGATCGTCGATTGCAACGAACCGGGCGCCGGCTACTTTGGCGTGCGACGCGAACAGTTGCTGGGCATGCGCTTGCAGTCGCGCGCCCACGAGCCATATTTCCGCGACCTGATCCATCATTACCGGGCCGCCATGGTCTCCGGTTTCTCCGAGGAAGAGATCGAGCTGCCGGAAGGTAACCCCTTCAAGCTGCGCTGGATACGCCGGCGCCTGGTGCGCAGTGGCGACCGCCTGGCCGTCACCCTGCAAGACATCAGCACGGCCAAGGAGCACGAGCGCGACTTGCGCCGACTGGCCAATGAAGATGGCTTGACGGGCTTGCCCAACCGCTATTGGCTGCAGCAATTCCTGCCCGGCGCCCTGGGCCGCGCCGCCATCGCGCGGCACATGCTGGCGCTGCTGTTCATCGACCTGGACGGCTTCAAGGATATCAACGACACGCAAGGCCACGCGGAGGGCGACAAGGTGCTGCGCGCCGCGTCCCTGCGCCTGAAGGCCGTGCTGCGCCCGGGCGACCACGTGGTGCGCCTGGGCGGCGACGAATTCGTCGTCGTGCTCGACCCGGTGGAAGACGACAGCCGCGCCGAACAGGTGGCGCAGCGCATCGCCAGCGCCTTCGATGAACCGTTTTACCTGGGTAGCGAGCGCCACAAGATGGGCGCTTCGATCGGCATCAGCCTGTATCCGCGCGACGGGGCCGAGACGGAAGTGCTGCTGAAGAACGCCGATATCGCCATGTACGCCGTGAAAGTGGCGGGCAAGGGCCATCACCGCTTCTTCCAGCCGGAATTGTTCGAAACCATCCGCAACCGCCGCGAACTCGAGCAAAGCCTGGTAACGGCGCTGGAGCAGGACCAGTTCCTCGTCGTCTACCAGCCGCGCGTCGACGCCATGAGCGGGCAGCTGTGCAGCATGGAGGCGCTGGTGCGCTGGCACCATCCGCAGCATGGCATGGTGCCGCCGCTGGAATTCATCCCCGTGGCCGAGAGCAGCGGTCTGATTTCGCAGCTGGGCGAAGTCGTCATCGAGAAGGTATGCCTGCAAATGGCACGCTGGCAGGCCAGCGGACTGGAACTGGTGCCCGTGTCCATCAACGTCTCGGCGCGCCAGTTCGGGCGTGGCGACGTGCACCAGGTACTGGCGTCGGCGCTGACGCGCCACCGCATCGATGCGCGGCTGATCGAGGTGGAAATCACGGAATCGGCCATGATGGATGAGCAGAACCGCGCCGTGGAGCAGTTGTCTGCCATCCGCGCGCTGGGCGTGCGCCTGCTGGTCGACGATTTCGGCACGGGATATTCTTCGCTGTCGCAGCTGCAGAAGTTCGCCATGGATGGCTTGAAGATCGACCGCGCCTTCACCATGGAGCTGGGCCGCTCGGAGCAGGGCGAAGTGTTCGTGCGCGCCATCTTGTCGATGGCGCATGCGCTGGGCATGAGCGTGGTGGCCGAAGGGGTGGAGACGCGCGAGCAGCTCGACATCCTGCGCGCCCTGCAATGCAACGAAGTGCAGGGTTATTTCATCTCGCGCCCCGTGCCCGCCGAACAGATGCTGGCGCTGATGCAGCAGCGCTTTCTGATACCGCTTCCAGTGCCTGTGCTGCCCCCCTACAGCCCCGTGATTGGTGAGGAAAACAACGCTGTTTCATAAAAAGAGCGAACGTTCGCTTTTTTCTAAAAAATATTATATGCTTCGCTCATGCTGTCAGTGAGGGAGTTCACGGCGGCAAAAACAGTGCAATACGGGTGAGGTTGAGCTACCCGAGACAATGTGACGAAGACACTTCATATAATAAAGAGAGACTAACTTGAAACATAAATACCTGCCCCTCCTGATCGTTGCCGCGTTCGCCGGCATCTCCTCCACCGCACAAGCATCGGGCTACCGTTTCGGCTCGCAAAGCGTGTCCGCCCAAGGCACGGCCGATGCCAGCGGCGCCGAAGCGGCCGACGCTTCGACCATTTTCTACAATCCGGCCGGCCTGTCGCGCCTGGAAGGCACGCAGTTCGTCGGCGGCGGCACCCTGGTGGTACCGCATTCGACCTACCAGGATACGGGTTCGAAGACCTTCACTGGCCGCACGCCGGGTGGCACGACCAAGGACTACGCGCCGGACGCCGTCTTCGCGCCAGCCCTGTATGCCAGCAAGAAAATCAATGATCAGTGGACCGTCGGCATGGGCATGTTCGTGCCATACGGCGCCAAGCTCGATTACGGCAATGACTGGAGCGGCCGCTATGCGATTACCAACATCAAGCTCGAAGCCATCGCCCTGAATCCTTCCGTTTCCTTCAAGGTCAATGAACACCACTCCTTTGGTTTCGGCGTCACCGCTGAGCACATGAAGGCGGAACTGGGCCAGGCCGTCGACGTGCCGGGCACAGTGAAAGCCATGCATGATAAGTCCCCTGCGGCTGCGATCGCGTTTGTGACGAGTATCGCCAGAACGCAAGGCGCGGCAGCAGCTGGCGCTGCGCAGCAAGCGCTGAACAATACCAAGGATGGCCACGCCTCGATGGATGGCGATGACTGGGGCTTCGGCTTCAACCTGGGCTATCTGTACCAGATGAATGAAGGCACGCGTTTCGGTATCGCCTACCGCTCGTCGATCTCGCACAAGCTGAAAGGCGACACGATCTGGGACTTCTCGCAAGTGTCGAACAACGCCGCCGTGAACGCCTTCATCTCCAAGGCCTCGAACAAGGTCAATTCCGGAGCGCTGGTGGAATTGCGCACGCCGGAAACCCTGTCGGTCAACGCCTTTCATCAGATGGATGATCGCTGGGCACTGATGGGCGACGTCACCTGGACCCGCACTTCGCGTTTGCAGAACCTGGACATCCAGTTCCCGCCGACGGCCGAAGGCGCCGAGCGTATCCGTCAGAACTGGAAAGACACTTACCGCGTCTCGCTGGGCACCAATTACAAGTACAGCGAGAGCCTGATGCTGCGTGCCGGTATCGCGCACGACCAGGCGCCGGTGCGCAGCGCCGAGCTGCGTCATCCAGCCCTGCCGGACAGTGACCGCATGCAGTACTCGATCGGCGCGAACTGGAAGCTGAACGCCAATTCCTCGATCGACCTGGCGTATAGCTACCTCGACTTCAAGAATGCCGACGTCAACTACACAAACGACTGCTCGCCTGTCAAGACTGGTTGCACCGGCAACGGTGAAACCACCAAGGGCATGTTCAAGACTCGCCTGCAGCTGATCGGTCTCGCTTATAACTACAAGTTCTAAGCAGGTAGTGGCGGCCAACCCGGCCGCCATGAAATGAAAAAAGCGCCTTCGGGCGCTTTTTTTTTGGGTGCATGGGGTCAGACCCTTCGGGTCTGACCCCGGCTTTTGATGGGTTTTCGGAAGTTGTCGGGTTACGCGCTGCGCGCTAACCCGACCTACCATGATCATTCCCTAGCGCGCATCGCCTGATCCAGCAGGGTCAAGGCCAGCCGCACCGTGTCGTCCGGCAGTTCCAGCAAGTTATCCCCTACATACCATTCCACCACGCTGTGCCCGGGGAGGGCTGCGTGGCTGGCGCGGCCAAACAGCCAGATGCCGTGCTCTTCGGCCACCTGGTTACGGATGGCGAGGGCCCGTTCGCGCGAGACGGGCAAGTGCAGGTGCAGCATGTTGGCCTGCGGCTGGGCGGGGTTGACGGCAATCGCCGGAAAGTCGCGCAGCAGTGCGTACAGCCATTGCGTGCGTTCGAAATAGCGCGGCATGGCGGCGATGCGCGCGTCGAACTGCATGGCGGCGGCGACCACGTAGGGCGTGCGGTGCACGATATTACCGCCCTGGCGGCGGAACCACTCGCGCGCCCGTTCGACGAACGATCGGCTGCCGGCCAGCATGGCGCCACCGAGGCCACCGATGCCCTTGTACAGCGAAACATACACGGAATCAAAGCCGTCGCAGATGGCGGGCAGGGGCTGGCCAAAACCGGCTTGCGCTTCCCACAGGCGCGCGCCATCCATGTGCAAATGAATATTGTGCTCGCGGCAGTGCCGCTTGATCTGGCTCAAGTCTTCCCAGGATGGGCACTGGCCGCCGATTTCGCGCATCGGCAGTTCGACCTGCGCGGCGCCCAGCGCATCGGGCACGGCGCGCAAATCGTCCACCGACCACGGACGGTGCGGGTCGCCGATCATCAAGCCCTTGAAGTGCTCGAGCAATGCATGGTTGCCCCGTTCGTGGCGCAAGATGTGCGAAGTGGGATGCAGGGCCACCAGGGGCGAGCCACGGTCCTGGCAGGCCAGACGCAGGGCCGTCACCTGCGTCATGGTGCCCGTGATGCAGAACACGGCAGCGTCGAAGCCGAGCAGGCTGGCTATCTTGTTCTCGAACTGTTCGATCAGCGCGCCTTCGCCATAGGTGTCGTGCGCGATGTCGTTGGCGTCGCACCAGGCGGCCATGGCGGCGAAGGTCGCCGCTGGCGTGGGCTGGCGGTGGCCCGGCAGGACGGTATGGCAGCGCTGGCGCAGCTCAAGCTCGTTCACGGTGTTTTCCTTACAGGGTGGCCGTGGCCAGTTTCGCGCCAAAGCCGATGAACATGGCGCCCACGCCGCCGCCCATGCCGGCCGACAGGCGGCGACGGCGGCGGAAGGTCTCGGCCAGGCGCGCGCCGACAAAGATAATGGCCGTCAGGTAGGTAAAACTGATCACCTGGCAGATCAGGCCCAGGCCGATGAAGGACAGCACGGGGTTCGGGAAGGCCGGATCGACAAACTGGATGAAGAAGGAAATGAAGAACAAAATCGCTTTCGGGTTCATCAGACTGATGATCAGCGCCTTGCGGAATGGATCGCTTTCCTTGGCGGGGCTTGGCGCCGCTGCCGCCTCACCATCGGCCGGCGTGGGCGCGCGCAGCTTGCGCCAGCAGCCGATCAGCATCTGCAGGCCGATCCAGCCCAGGTAGGCCGCGCCGATGTATTTCACCACGTAGAACAGGGCCGGGCTGGCTTTCAGCAGGGAGGCCACGCCGCAGGCCGACAGCACCATCAAAATCAAGTCGCCGGCGAAGATGCCGAAAGCGCCCTGGTAGGCTGGCCGCACGCCGCGCTGGGCCGCGACCGACAGCACATACATGGAATTGGGGCCGGGCAGGATGACGATGAAGATGGTGCCCAGTAAAAAGGTCCAGAAATCGGTGATGCCCAGGTTGGCGTGGAATAAGGCGTTCATGGCGAGTCGTGTTTAGTTGAGTTGTACGTGATGGAATTGCAGGGCCGCTAAATTGGCGTAAATACCGCCCAGGGCAACGAGCGAGGCATGCGTGCCCGTCTCGACGATCTTGCCGTCTTCCATGACGATGATGCGGTCGGCCCGCTGCACGGTGGCCAGGCGGTGCGCGATGATGACCGTGGTGCGGCCCACCATGGCCGCTTCCAGCGCTTTTTGCACCAGGCGTTCCGATTCCGCGTCCAGCGCGCTGGTGGCTTCATCGAGCAGCAGCAGCGGCGGGTTTTTCAGCAGGGCGCGGGCGATGGCGATGCGCTGGCGCTGGCCGCCGGACAGGCGCACGCCCCGTTCGCCGAGGAAGGATTTATAGCCATTCGGCAGGCGCTCGATGAATTCGTGGGCGGCCGCCATTTTCGCAGCGGCAATGACTTCTTCGTCGCTGGCGCCGGCGCGGCCATAGCGGATGTTTTCCATGGCGTCGGCCGAGAAGATCACAGTATCTTGCGGCACGATGCCGATGGCGTCGCGCAGGGTGTGCAGGTCGAGCTGTTTAATGTCCACGCCGTCGAGGCGGATGCTGCCGCTTTGCGGGTCATAAAAACGCAGGAACAGCTGGAACAGGGTGGTCTTGCCGGCACCCGACGGACCGACGACGGCCACCGTTTCGCCGGCGCGGATATCGAGGCTGACGTGGTCCAGCGCGTGGGTGTCGGGGCGCGACGGGTACGAGAACATGACATCGTCCAGGGACAGCGCGGCGCCAGTCGCGGCGCGCGCGGGCAGCGGCAGCGGCTTGATTGGCGATTCGATTTCCGATTTGACGGCCATCAGTTCCAGCAGGCGCTCGGTGGCGCCGGCGGCGCGCTGCGCTTCGCCCATCACTTCGGACAGGGCGCCGATGGCGCCGGCCACGATGGAGGCGTACAGGATGAACTGGCCTAAATCTCCGCCCGTCATCGCGCCTTCCAGCACGGCGCGCGCGCCCAGCCACAGCACGAACACGATGGTGCCGAAGACCAGCAGGATGGCGATCACGGTAAGCAAGGCACGGGCGCGGATGCGGCGCATGGCCGTCATGAAGGCGCCTTCGACGGAGTCGCCAAAGCGTTTCGATTCGATTTTCTCGTGCGTAAACGCTTGCACGGTGGGCATGGCGTTGAGGATTTCGCCGGCCATGGCCGAGGCGTCGGCGATGCGGTCCTGCGAATCGCGCGACAGCTTGCGCACGCGGCGGCCAAACACGATGATGGGCACGACGACGAGGATCAACAGGCCGATGATGATGCCGGCCAGCTTGGCGCTGGTGACGAACAGCATCACCAGGCCGCCCAGGAACAGCAGCACATTGCGCAGCGCCATGGAAATGCTGGTGCCGACCACGGCCTGTATCAGGGTCGTGTCGGTGGTGATGCGCGACAGGACTTCGCCCGTCTGCGTGGTTTCAAAGAAGGCGGGGCTTTGCGTGACGACGTGGCGGTACACGGCGCTGCGGATGTCGGCCGTGACGCGCTCGCCCAGCCACGACACCGTGTAAAAGCGCGCCGCCGTGGCCAGCGCCAGGACGGACGCCACGCCGAACAGGGCGAGGAACACCAGGTCGACGTGCTGGATGCTCTTGGAGCCGGCCGCGCCGCCGAAACCGAGGTCGATCATCTGCTTGAAGGCGGCAGGAATGGCCAGGGTCGAGGCGGCGGCCACCACCAGCGCGATACCGGCCAGGAAGAACTGCTTGCGGTACGGCGTCAGAAAGGGCATCAAGCCCTTGAAGGCGGCCAGGCTGCCTTTTTTCAGTTCGCGGCTGGTGCCGGTGTCGGGGGACGGTGTGGTTGCGGTGGTACTCGTGCTGCCTGTTTCTGTGCTGGTTGTCATTGTTTTTCGCTTTGATTTACTTTTTGCTTGCGGTACTGTTTATAACTTCATCGGCTGGACATAGCCCGTCATTTCCAGGTAGGCGCGGCCTACCGGCTGGCCATCGCGCTCCACCGTCACGGCGCCTTCCCAGTATACGGCGCCTGTCGAGCGGCGCGAATCGAGCTCCTGGTCAGCTTGCAGCGGCTTGATTTGCCAGCGCGTGGAGCCAGTGCGGATCTCGGTGGCGACCGGGTATTCGGCCTGCGTGCGGGGCGAGCGCCACAGTTGCGTGGGCGTGAAATCGACGTCGCCGGGCGCGAACTGCGTCATCTTACCGGACGCATCGCGCCATGTCGCGTGCGCCCATAGTTTAGCACCTGTCTTGCTGCGGATCTGGAAGGCCATCAGCGCGCCGCCATCATCGAGGTTGGCGCCTATCCAGTTCCAGCCGCTGGCGTCCGCGTCGAGCACCTGGCTGGACCACTCGTGATCGAGCCAGGTGGTGCCCGTCACGGCTTCCGGCTTGCCTCCCACGCGCGCTATCGTGCCACGGGTAGCAAGTTGCGGCTCGCTGTAGTAGTAACTGCTTTGCGCGGGCCGGGCGCCTTTGCGCGAGTAGCCGTTTTCGCCCTGTAGCAGCACGGGTTGCGTGGGCGCCAGGGTCAGTTGCAGTGAAAAATCGCGCGCGGCAAGGCTGACCCGGTAGCTGCCGTCCGCTTGCCGCTGCATGCGCCAGTCGTCGAGTTTCACGTCCGTGTCGCCCACCTTGGCGTAGGCCAGGCCGAAACCCTCGCGCGCGCTTTTCTCGTCGTGCAGCAGCTTGCCCACCTTGGGGTCGGACAGGGCCGCGTGCCCGATGATCAGCTGTTTCGGCGCGAAGGCGCTGGGGTTCATCGTGTCGGACGCCGTGGCGCTGCGAAAGAAGGTCACCTGGTAGCCCAGCTGTTCGCCGCCAGCGGTTTTTACCCAGCCCGTGGCGTACCACCATTCCGTCTTGTAAGCGGGATGGGCGCCGAAGTCGTGCGGCAGGCGCAGGGTCTGGCCGGCCGGCAGCGGCGTGACGGGGGCGAAGGCGGGTGGAGCGGCCAAGGCTGGCAAGGCCAGCGCCAATAACAATATGAAAATACTGCGCATTACCAGTCCTCCCTGACGGCGCGGATGGGGCCAGCGGACAGGGCCTGGCGGCCGGCGATGAGGGCAGTGAGAGCGGCTGCCGTCAGCAGGGCGGCGGCCACGGTGGCGATCAAGGGCCAGGGCAGGTGCAGCTGCATGGTCCAGTGGAACGATTGTGGATTGACGATGAAGACCAGCACAAAACTGATCAACAGGCCCAGGACAAAACCGGTGGCGATGCCCAGCGCCGTCAGCGCGCCGCCTTCGAGCGCCAGGATGGATAATATTTGGCCGCGCGTCACGCCCACGTGGCGCAGCATGCCGAATTCGCGCGCGCGCGCCAGGGTCTGCGCGGAAAACGTGGCGGCCACGCCGAACAGGCCGATGACGATGGCGATGGCTTCCAGCAAATAGGTGACGGCGAAGCTGCGGTCGAAAATCTGCAAGCTCAGGGCGCGGATAGCCGACGGATTCGATACTTCCAGACTGGCGCCGAAGGGCAGGCTTTTCAGCCGCTGCTGCAGCGCGTCACCGGTGGCATCCTTGGCCAGCCACAGGGCCGCATCGCTCACGTCATTGTCGCCGGTCAGGGCGCGGTAGTCGTCCAGCGGCATCTGGATGGCGCCCGACGCGCGCGCATAGTCGCGCCAGATGCCGGCGACAAAGAATTTGTGCAAGCCGCCCGCCAGTGGCAGAGCTATCTGCTGGCCAGGTTTGACGTTGTACAGGTCGGCCGCCGCTTCGGACAGCCACACGGGTTTCGCGCCATCTGGCACGGGCAGGGTATCGCCCACCAGCACCATGCTCTTGGCCGGATCGGCCAGGTCGACAGGACGTGCCAGCAGTGCCACATTCGGACGGTCGGGCGCCAGCGACAGCGAGCGCACGCGCTGGAAATCCACCCTGGCCACCTCGGGCAGGGCGGTGATGCTGGCCTGTTCACCCGGGTTCAGGCCTGCCGTCCCGCCACTGGCGGCCGTGCGCGCATACACGTCGGCCGGTAAAATCTGCAGCAGCCAGTCGTCGACGGAGACGCGGAAGCTCGACACCATGATGGCCATCGCTACCATCAGGCTAAAGCTCGACAGCACGCCACCGAGGGCGATGCCGGCCTGGCCCGAGGCGTTCGCCAGGCGGGACAGGGTCAGGCTGCGCACGGGGGCGTGCGCGCTGGTCTGCGTGCGCAGCCAGATGCGCTGCAGGAAGCGGAAGACGACGGCCGCCAGTTGCGGCATCAGGGCGATGGCGCCGATCAGCAGCAGGGCGATGGACAGATAGCCGAACAGGGGCAGTTCGAACACGGGCGGCAGCAAGGTCAGGGTGCCGGCCAGCAGCAAACAAGCCAGCGCGGGCCAGGTTTTCGCCAGGCGCGTCGTCACGACTTCCTCGCTGCCCGATTTCAGGGCGATGGCGGGGGCGGCGCGCGCCGCTTCCAGCGCGGGCGCCGCGCAGCCCAGCAAGGCCACGCCGAGGCCCAGCGCGAAGTAAACGACGGCGGCGACGGGGGTGAATTGCACCTGCGGCTGCACGCCCGCGAAATAGCCGGCGCCCATGTCGCCGCCGAAGAAGCGCAGGGCGACGGCCGCCATGGCATAGCCGCCGGCGATGCCCAGCGCGGCGCCGACCACGCCCAGGCTGGCTCCTTCCAGCAGCACCTGGCGCAGCAATTGTCCCCGCTCCATGCCCAGCACGCGCAGCAGCGCGAACTGGCCGCGGCGGCGGATGACGGACAGCGCTTGCGTGGAAAACACCAAGAAGGCGCCCGTAAACAGGGCGACGAGGGCGAGTACCGTCAGGTTGACCCGGTAGGCGCGGCTGAGGTTATTGTTGCGGCTATTCTGGTTTTCGTCATTCGGCTGGCCCACCTGGAAACGCCCCGGGTATTGCGCTTCCAGTGCGCGCGCGAGATCCGCCTGGAAGGCGTCGCGGTTGACGCCCTGGCGCAGTTTCAGATCGATGCGCGACAGCTTGCCCAGCTTGTTGAAGCGCCACTGCGCTGCGCCGATATCCATCACGGCGATGCGCTGGCCGGCGCGCGCCCGCTGCAGCGAACCGGCCACGCGCAGCGGCACCGTCACCGTACCCGATTGCAGGGCCACCTGGCCACCTTGGGTGACATCGAGCCAGCGCAAGGCAGCTGGCGACAGAAAGACGGCGTCGTCGGCCAGCGTGTCGAACGGCTGTCCATCGGCGGGCGCGCCGATCAGGTCGGGCGAGATGAAGCCAGCGCGGAAGACGTCGAGCGCCAGAATGTGCAGCGGGCCGCCGTCCTTGCCAGCACGGTCGGCCACGCCAGCTTGCAGCTCCAGCACAGGCGAAGCGACGGCCACGCCGTCGCGCTGCGCCAGCCACGGGTAGATGGCTTCGTCGAACAGCGCTTCGCGCCCGGCCACCTGCACGTCGGCCTGGCCGGACAGGCTTTTGACGGCCGTGGAAAATTCATTGAAGGCGGCCGCGTTGATCAAGTGGATGGCAAATCCCAGCGATACGCCGATGGCGATGGCGAGGATGGCGACGAGGGCGCGCACGGGATGCGCGCGCCATTCGCCCAGCAGTAGCCAGCGCGACAGCAGGCGCGTCGTCGCCGGGCTGGCCAGCGGCGCACTCAATTCAGACATTCGACGGCCAGGCGTTCGCCGGCGCGCCGCGCTTTCAGTTGCGCCGCGTCACGGTTCTTGTCGCCGGCGCCGACGGCGTCCTGTGCCGCCCATTTCTGCTCCAGGCGCAGCTGGGCGCAGTGCTTCTCGTGCATTTCCTTCTGTTTGGCGGCCCGTTCGCGCGCCTGGTCTTCCAGTTTTTCCTGCTGCTTGCGCGCCGCTTCCATCTGGCTGGCCACCCGTTCCTGGCGCGTGGCCGCGCCCTTGTCGACGGCAGGCGGGGGCGAGGGGATTTCCAGGATTTGCAGCTGGCCGCCCGCGCAGGGCGTGGCGCTGTAGCTGGTCTGGCCGTCCTGCACGCATTTGTAGACCTCCTGTGCCGTGGCGGAACTGGCCAGCAAGGCCATGGCGCAGAGCAGGATGGATGGCGACTTCACAATATCTTCCCCGGATTCATGATGTTCTGCGGGTCCAGCGCCTGTTTCACGGTGCGCATCAGCTGCAGTTCCAGCGGCGACTTGTAGCGGGCCAGGTCATCCTTCTTCAGCGCACCGATGCCGTGTTCGGCCGATATCGAGCCGCCGAAGCCGTGGACCTGATCGTGCACGATGCGGTTGATGGCGTCCTGGTTGGACAGGAAATCCGTGTCCGTCATGCCGGGCGGCGGCGCCACGTTGTAATGCAGGTTGCCGTCACCCAGGTGGCCGAAGCACACCAGCTGGCAGCCGGGGAAGGCGCTTTCCAGCGCGGTATCCGTGACGCTGATGAAATCGGCGATGCGGGAAATCGGCAGCGAGATATCGTGTTTGATGTTCTTGCCCGCCTGCGCCTGCGCCAGCGGGATATGCTCGCGCAGCTGCCACAGGCCTTCGGACTGCGCCACGGAACTGGCGACGACGGCATCCTCGATCAACGCGTCTTCCAGGGCCGCGCCTATGCTCGCTTCGAGCAATTCCACGGCGTGCGCCTCGGACTGGCTGCTGGACAGCTCCAGCAACACGTACTGGCCATGGGCTTCGGCAAATGGCCGCGGCAGCTGCGTGAACTGCTGCGCCACCAGCTGCAAACAATACTGTGACATCAATTCAAAACCCGTCAGGCTGGCGCCGCAATGGTCCTGCATCAGGCTTAATAGGCGCAGGGCGTGGCCGGGCGAGGGCATGGCGGCCAGCGCCGTGATGCAGGCTTTCGGCTGCGGATACAGTTTCATGACCGCACCCGTGATCACGCCCAAAGTACCTTCGGCGCCGATGTACAGGTCGCGCAAATCGTAGCCGGTATTGTCCTTGCGCAGGCCGCGCAAGCCGCCCCAGATTTCGCCTTGCGGCGTGACCACTTCCAGGCCCAGGCACAGTTCGCGTGTATTGCCGTAGCGCAGCACGGCCGTGCCGCCCGCGTTCGTCGCCAGGTTCCCCCCGATGGTGCAACTGCCTTCGGCCGCCAGCGACAATGGGAACAGACAGCCGGCGGCGCTGGCCGCTTCCTGGATGGTTTGCAAAATGCAGCCCGCGTCCACCGTGATGGTGCGGTTGACGGGATCGAGCGCGCGTATGCTGTTCAGGCGCGCCAGCGACAGCACGATGGCCGTGCCGGCGGCATCCGGTATGCTGCCCAGCACCAGGCCCGTGTTGCCGCCTTGGGGCACGACGGGAACTTGCCATTGCGCGCAGGCGCGCAGCACGCCAGCGACCTGTTCTACCGTGGCGGGGCGCAGCACGGCCAGGGCCTTGCCCGTAAACCGGTCGCGCCAGTCGGTGAGGAAGGGCGCCATGTCGGCATCCAGGGTGAGGACGTAGGTGTCGCCCAGCAGGTCGCGGCAGGCGGAGAGGAAGTCGGTTCGGTCAGTCATTTCTTGATGCTCACTTTATTCACTTTTTCCAGCAGTTCCCTGGCCATGCGCTTGGCCGCCTTTTTATACGGGCGCAGATACAGCACGGCGCAGAAAAAATAGATGCAGACGATGGCCGCTTCGCCCCAGGCCATCAGGGCCGAGGTGGCGTTCGTGTCGCTGTAGCCGCGTACCACGCCTTCCGTGAAATACAGCAGGATCACCATCGACGACCATTGCAGGGTGTAGACGTCGCGCTTGATGACGCCGTACAGGGGAATGAGCAGGGGCGCGGCCTTCAGCACGACCCAGGAGCCGCCCGGCTGCAGCGGCGCGATGACGGTTTCCCACAGCAGGCACCAGACGATCAGGGTGACGAGGCTGGCGATGGCGCCCCAGTGAAAATACTTGTGCAGTGCGCCGTGCATCATGCGTCTGCCAGTTTCGCGGCGTTTTCCGCCAGGCGCCGGCCCAGGGCGATGGCCAGGCGCTTTTCATCGTCGCTGAGCGCCTTGTCGCCGTCGATGCCCGACCAGTGCGTGGCGCCGTACGGCGAGCCGCCGGTGGACGTCGTCATCAGTTCCGCATGCGTGTAGGGCAAGCCCATGACGAGCATGCCGTGGTGGAAGAGGGGGATCATCATCGACAGCAGGGTCGATTCCTGGCCGCCGTGCAGGCTGCCTGTGGACGTGAACACGCAGGCGGGCTTGCCGGACAGGCTGCCGGCCAGCCAGTCGCTGGCCGTGCCATCCCAGAAGTACTTCATGGCCGCGGCCATGTTGCCAAAGCGCGTGGGCGAACCCAGGGCCAGGCCCGCGCATTCCTGCAAGTCTTCCAGTTCCACGTAGGGCGCGCCATCAGGCGGCACCTCGGGCGCCGTCGCTTCGGTCACCGTCGAGACGGCGGGCACGGTGCGCAGCCGCGCATCGCAGCCAGGCACGCTTTCCACTCCCTGGGCTATCAGCTCGGCCAACTGGCGCGTGGCGCCATGGCGTGAATAAAACAATACGAGAATAATCAGATTGGTTGGCTTCATCATTGGTATTATAGGGCGCTTTACAGCCTGATACGACTGCTGTCATGGCGCCGTTCTGATTTTGCACATGTTTTCAAAATATATATTCCCCCTCTTTCAATACCTGTGGCGCGCCCTGAGCATGGGACTGGCCGTCGTGCGCGGCCTGACCTGGTCCGAAACGCGCGACCTGCTGCAGTTCGCGCGCCGCCGCGTGCGCGAGGAAAGCCTGCCGCAAGTGGCCGGCAGCCTGACGTTTGCCACCGTATTCGCGCTGGTGCCGCTGCTCACTTTGGCGCTGGCCATCTTCACCACCTTCCCCTTGTTTAACACCTTCCGCCACGCGCTGGAAGATTATTTCGTGCAAAGCGTGATGCCCAAGGGCATATCGAACACCATCCTCGGCTACCTGACGACGTTCGCCTCGAAGGCCACGCGCCTGTCGGCCATCGGCGCGGGCGCCCTGATCGTCACGTCGGTGGGCATGATGGGCTTGATCGAGCGCGTCTTCAACCGCATCTGGCGCGTGCGCCAGGAGCGCCGCTGGAGCAAGCGTTTGCTTGTTTACTGGGCCATCGTTACCCTCGGACCGCTGCTGGTGGGAGTATCGCTGACGGTGACCTCGCGCCTCTTCATGGCCACCAGCGGCGTGGTGGGCGCCGTGCCCTTCCTTGGAGCCGTGTTTTATACCCTGGTGTCGGTCGGCCTGACCATGCTGGCGTTTACCCTGCTCTACATCGCCGTGCCGAACCGCGACGTGGATTGGCGCGACGCGGCCTGGGGGGGCTTGCTGGCCGCGCTGGCCTTCGAGGTGGCCAAGCGCGGCTTCGGTGAGTTCATCCAGGAATTTCCAACGTATTCACGCATCTACGGCGCGCTGGCCGCCTTGCCGCTGTTCCTCGTGTGGATATACCTGAGCTGGATGATCACCCTGGTGGGCGCCTTGCTGGTGGCCGCCTTGCCCGTCGTGAAATACGAGCGCTGGTGGTACGAGGCGGCGCCGGGCAGCGAATTCGTCGACGCTGTCGCCATCTTGAAAGTGCTGCACCAGGCCTGCCACTGCGCCGATTCGGCCCTGGTGGGCGCAGCCGAAATTCGCCGCAGCACGCGCCTGGGCTTTGAAGAGATGGAAACCCTGCTCGACAAGATGGTGCAGCAGGGCTGGGTGGGACGGGTCAACGTGGATGGCGCCGTGCGGGTGCAGTGGGGCAAGCGCGTGGCCGACAGTTCCGACCACTGGGTCTTGCTGGGCAATGTCAACCGCATCAGCCTGGCCGATGTCTACCGTTTATTCGTCTTTGGCGGCATGCGCGTGAACTCCGGCTATCCGGCCGGCTCCACCAATGAACGCGATATCCAGGCGGCGGAAGAAGCGGCCGCCCTGGCGGCGCAGGTGGAAAACGCCGTGGAGCAGGGGCTGGGCCTGACCCTGGCGCAGCATTTCGGCGAAGTGCGCTGCGCCTGAGCGGCGATCAGGTATCGAGCCGGTCGTACAGCAGCGCATCGAGCGCGCCCGTCAGCGTATTGCCTTCTTCGTCGAGCAGCGTGTAATCCTGCTGGCAGTCGCCGAGCGAGGCGCTGCCCTCGATGCCGCACACCAGCTGGTACGTGGCGTCATCGATCGCCAGCTTGATCAAGGCCAGGATTTGTTCGCGCTGGCCATCTGCCAGCGCCAGTCCGTCGAGCAGGGTGCCAAGCCGGGTCTGTCCCTGCCGTCCCTGCGCATACAAGGCCAGCAGCGATGCATTGGATGCGACGACATCATCGATGAATTTTTTCGCGTGCATGGTTACCTTGTCTTGAACTGGCGTGGCCTCATGGCCGCCGCAGGGTGGAAAAACTTACAGCAGCACGGGCCGCAAGGCCGCCTGCAGCGCCACCTTGCTGAACGCCGCCGCATCGGACGCGCGCACCACGCCCAGATAATACGTGTCCTCGCCACCGTGCATGTTGACCAGGCGCAGCTGATGCGGCGCCAGGTGGGCGGCGATGGCGGCCAGGCCATCGGCCATCGCGTCGCCATCTTTGCGCGCGGCCCAGTGGAAGTCCCGCAGCGCCGGCAGGCCGATATGCTGGGCGATGCGCGGCACTTCATCGACGGCTTTCCAGTCCAGGGTGGTGCCGTGGTCCAGTACATCGGCAGCCGTGGACCAGAGCAGGAAGAAACACGCCGCCTCGGGCGTGTCGCCTTCGTATTCTTCTTCCGGGTCGTCTTCCGCCAGTTCTTCCAGCGTGATGTCCACGCAGCGCGCGGCCAGTGCCGCATCGCCCAGCAAGAGCATCGCGGCCATGGCGCGCAACTGTTCGCGGTCAGCCTTTTGCAATATTTGCGCCGGCGTAAAGCTGTTGCGCGGCACCGCTTTCTTCTTGCTCAGCCCCATGGCTTCGCTCAACTGGGCCGTGACGGCCGCCTTGAAGTTTTCCACGGTGTCGAACTGCTCCAGCAACTGGCCCGTGAAATCCATGCTCCAGGCCATGCCATCCTTGACCACATATAAAAAATCGCTTTGCACGGCCACGCCGCGCAAATGGTGTGCGGGCGGATACAGGGGCGTGAAGGCCTGTTTTCCATCGAGCGTCAGCATGCAGGCCAGCCCCTGCGCATCGATGGCAAAGATCAGGTTCTTGCGCAGCTTGGGCGGCGACGAGGTGGTGGCGCAGTCGATGGCTTCGTACTGGCAGGGCGCCAGCAGCTCGCCCTGGCTATTGACCAGGCCAAACAGGAAGCGGCCACCGATGCGCTGGCTGACGACGGCGATTTTTTTCTTCGTGCCGAAATCCTGCACGGAGCTGTAGGCGGGCGGCACCATGACCTTGCCTGTCTTGTCGAGCACGCCGCAGACATTGCGCTTCTCGTCATCGTCTGCCTGGTCTGTCTGGCGCTCGATGTCGATCAAGCCGTCTTCGCGCAGGCAGATGTTGTCGACCCTGTCGATGAGCAGCGCGCCATCGGGCAGGCGCAGCAAGCGGCTGGCGCCGTCCGCATCGATCTGCTGCAACAGATGGGGGCTGATCACATACAGGGCGCCGGGGGCGGGCGGCAGCACCACCGTACCGTTGAGGTTCAGCACGCCGTGCGCGTCGGGGGCGTCCGCCGTGGCAAAGGTGATCCAGCCATCGTCCGCGTAGTAAACGCCCAGGTCGACATAGCGCTGCGACAGCGGCACGATCCAGCGGCCATACGGCGTGACCAGGCCGGTGACGGCCGGTTCGCCGGCGGTACTCACTTCATAGCACAGCGCGTCTTGCTCCCAGCCCACCACTTCCAGGCCTTGCAGGAAAGGCAGTTCGTCCGCGCCCAGTTCCTCGACATCGGCCAGCTGCGCATCGGCCGTGGCCGACCAGTAGCCGGTGGCGGGCGAAGTGGCGCCGGCAGCCAGCAGGGGCGCCAGCGCTTCCCGGTCGCCGCGCTGCAGGGCAGCGTGCAAGGCTTGCGCTTCGGCGCGCAGGGCCTCGAGCGCGGCCGCGTATTGCGGCGTGTCGATATCGTACGGGATCAGCTGGACGCAATCGAGAATCAGCCACGCCTGGCCACCGGCCAGCAGGGCGCTGATGGCGCTGCGCGCGACGATGGCGGCCGCGTCGCGCGGCCTGTCCATGAGCGTTGACAATGCTTGCCAGCTGGTTTGCGCCTGGATCATTGGCGCGGCCAGCACGCAAGGGCAGTCTTCGCCATCGCCGTAGATGGGCCAGGCGACGGCTTGCGTGCCGGCGCCGATGAGCAGCTTGAACAGCATGGGCATGTCCAGCCGCCATTCGGCCAGGCCGGTAATCGTGTCGGTGTCGAAATCGGCCTGGCCGGGCAAGACGGCGGTGCTGAACAGGGCTGCGGTATTGATCATGGATATTTATCTAAAAGTGAACGGGGGTATTCAGGGTGCGGGCGGCATGACCAAGTGCGCCAGCGCGCTGCGCTCCAGGCCCAGATGCTTGGCCACGGCGGCCGCCTCGAAGGCCCACAGGCCGTAATAGCCGCCCAGGCCGTGCGCGCGTAAATGGCCGTTGAACCAGTCTTCCTGTACCAGCGCGCCATGCCAGCTGGCCAGGTATTGCCGCAGGTGTTCGAGCTGCTGCGCGGGATCGTCTGCGTCGAGGCAGTCGAACAGGGCTGAGTAGGGCTCGGCGAAATACCATTCGTCGACGGCGGCACGCTGCGTATCGATGGTCGACAGCAGCGCCTCATACACACCGTCTTCGCCATCGAAGGCTGTTTGCAGGGCGGCCAGGCGCCTGGACAGATCGTGGCGGCCGAACAGCAGGGTTGCGCCCAGCAACTGCAAGGTGCGCGCGTAATCCGTCAATTGTTCGAAATCAAAGGCCGGCAAGGCATCGTCATCGTAGGCCTCGGCCAGGGCCGCGCGCGCCGTTTCGCAGGCGGCGACGGCCGCTTCCAGCGCCGTTTCCACGTCGGGCAAGGGCAGGCCGGCCGTGTAGCGCAGCGAGAATACCTGGTAAGCCGTGCTGGCGGCGGCGCACGCCCAGTAGGCGGCATCACCTCCGTCGTCTTGCGCTTGCGCCTGCGCGCGGACATAGGCTGCCAGCAGGGTGTCGAGGTAAGCAAGGTTGCGGCTAAAGTCGAAAGGGGCGGGCGGCAGCTGGCGCGGCGCGCAGGGCCAGGGCGCGGATGAAACCGGGCAGGTGGCGGCGCAATCGCGCTGGATAGCCCAGTCGGCGAAGATTTGCTGCATATACTGCGCCGTTTCGTCGTCGTGGACGATGGCGCCGACGCCCACAAAGGTCGTGCCCAGCAGGGTGTAGCCAGGGAAGCGGCTGCTTTCGTAGGCGATGGTGGTCACGCTCTGGATGGTCCTGCCGTCGCTCAGGTCGCGCACGCGGAAGTACACGTCGTCCCAGCCGGCCAGCGGAGGCGCTGGCGGTTCATCCGGCAGGGTGGTCCAGCTGCCGTCCGCCTGCTCTTCGTAGGCCTCGAGCAGCTCGTCGAGGCCACCGGGGCGGTCGATGCGGTTGTTGGCGTCGTATTGCAGGCCCAGTTCGGCCGCGAAAGCTGCCGCGTGGCGGCCCTCGAAGACCAGATACTGGGAGCTCGTGGTGCCGACCAGCAGATCCGTCTGCTGGCCCGCCACGGCGAGCGCTTGCGGCAGCCTGCACCATTGGTAGTACGGAATGCCGGCCATGGGCCCGCCTTCGTCCGCCAGCGGGTTAGTGAAGCGCAGCTGTTCCAGCCATGTATAGCGTTCGTGCCGCTCCGCTTCCGTGCCGCTGCCTCGGCCAGTCAATTCATCGAGCAGGGTATTCAACAACATCATTCAACTATCCTAAAAAAGTGTGCGTGGCATGGCATCATGTCGGGGTGCTTTGCGCAAACGCAAACAGCGCGTCGAGCACGGCGTCGGGCTGCTCGGCCATCAATTCATGCCCGCTGTCGACCTGCACCACGGTGCCATGCGCTATGGCCGCTGTCAGCAGCCGGGTCGATTTGGGCGGCGTCATCATGTCGCGCGCGCCGAAAATGAATATAGTGGGGCAGTGTACCGAAGCGGCGGCGATTTCGCCGTTCGCGTAGGCATTGCAGGCGAAAAAATCCGTGTGAAACACGTGATCGGGGTTGCGGGCGGCGATGCGCTGTTTCAAGCGCCGCGCGCCGCCCATGGCATAGAAGCCCGGGCCGGGGAACGACGGCTTTTGCGCGATCGACGAGTGCGACCAGATATTGACCATGTCGATGGCCGCCTGTTCATCGTTGAGCGACGTTTCCAGCAGCGCGGGCGAGACCTTCATCGGGTAGGTCGAGCCCAGCATGGCCAGGTGGCTGACGCGCTCTGGCGCGAGGAATGCCGCTTCCAGCGCGATCAATGACCCCATGCTGTGGCCGATCAGCATGGCCTTGTGCGCGCCAGCCGCGTCCAGCACGGCCAGTATCCAGTGCGCCATTGCCCCCACATTATCCTTTGCTCCACCCAGGCTGCGCCCGTGGCCCGGTAAATCCACGGCCAGCACGTTCCAGCCGTGGTGGGCGAAATAGCGCGTCTGCAGGGCCCACACGGAATGGTCGTTTTGCGCGCCGTGGATGAAAACGGCCGTCGGCTGGCTCGGGTTGAATGGTTTGCCGCCCGTGTAGCAGTAGGCCGTGGCGTTCTCGATAGTGAACAGCATCTCAGGCGCCTTTCTGCGACAGTTTCAGGCCGCGGGCCAGGTCTTCAATCAAATCGTCCGCATCTTCCAGGCCCACCGATAAGCGCATGGTGCCTTGCGTGATGCCCGCCTGCGCCAGTTGCTCGTCGGGCATGCGGAAATGCGTGGTGGAGGCGGGGTGGATGACGAGCGACTTGGCGTCGCCCACATTGGCCAGGTGCGAGAAGATCTTGAGGCTGTCGACGAAGCGCTGGCCCGCCGCGCGGTCGCCGCGCAGGCGGAAGGTGAACACGCCGCCAGCGCCTTTCGGCAGCAGGCTTTTTGCCAGTTCGTAGTCGGGATGCGTTGGCAGTTCGGGGTAGGATACGGATTCGACAGCCGGATTGGCCAGCAGGAAATCGATGATTTTGCGCGTGTTGGCCACGTGGCGATCCATGCGCAAGCCCAGGGTTTCGATGCCTTGCAGGATGGCGAAGGCATTGTGCGGGCTCATGACGGCGCCGAAATCGCGCAAGCCTTCGCGCCGCGCGCGCAGGGCAAAGGGCGCCACCGTCGATTCCTCGGCGAAGACCATGCCGTGAAAGCCCTCATACGGTTCGCACAGTTCGGCGAAACGGCCCGTCTTGTCGTAGGCCGCTTGCCAGTCGAAGGTGCCGCCGTCGACGAGCAAGCCGCCGATGGCCGTGCCGTGGCCGCACAGGAATTTGGTGGCCGAGTGGAACACCAGGTCGGCGCCATGCTCGAAGGGGCGCAGCAAATACGGCGTGGTAAACGTCGAATCGAGCATCAGCGGCAGCTGGTGCTCGTGCGCCAGGACGGCAATCTGGGGGATGTCCAGCACGTCGAGGCCGGGATTGCCCAGGGTTTCTGCGAACAGCACTTTCGTATTCGGGCGGATGGCGGCGCGCCAGGCATCCACGTCGCGCGGGTCGACAAACGTCGTCTCGATGCCGAAGCGTTTTAATGTATAGGTCAGCAGGTTGTGCGAGCCGCCGTACAGGGCGCGCGAGGCAACGATGTGCGATCCCGCGCCGGCGATGGTAGATAAACCAAGGTGCATGGCGGCCTGGCCGCTGGCCGTGGCGATGCCGGCCACGCCGCCCTCCAGCGCGGCGATGCGTTCTTCCAGCACGGCGTTGGTGGGATTCGAGATGCGCGAGTACACGTGGCCGGCCCGTTCCATGTTGAACAGCGAGGCTGCATGCTCCGAACTCTTGAAGGCAAACGAAGAGGTGAAATGAATGGGCGTGGCGCGCGCGCCCGTGGCCGGGTCGGGCGCCGCGCCCGCATGCAGGGATAAAGTATCGAAACCGGGGTATTTCGGGCCGCTCATGGTGTCTCCGCCAAGTTTTATAGTGGCAAGATCGTAACCTGATTTACAGCTGAGCAAAAGGCCTCCCGTGCAGGGCGCATGGCGCCGTGCTGGCGGGCCGGGCGTGTAACTCGAAGTCGAAAAAAGTGACCGGCTCCCCGTGGCGGTGTTAGGATGCGGGGTCAGTGATATTCGGGCTGTTCGACCTTCGCGCGTGCGCCGCACCGCCAGGAAGCTGCTGCAAACGAACGAAATCCTGGGCTTCAGGCGCACTCTCATGTATGTCCACCAGGAAAGATTCTATGCCCGCAATATCGTTCGACGGCGCCCTTGCCGTGCCCGGACCGTCTATCGTTGACGGCCTGTGCCGCGCAGGCTGGCTGATGCAAGAGCATTTTATCTCCCCTGAACTGAGCCGTGAGCTGGCCGCCGAATGCGTGCAATCCATGCTCAGCGGCAAGATGAAAGGCGCTGGCGTGGGCAGCGGCCATGCGCCCCTGCTGCAGCCGGACATCCGCGGCGACCATATCGAATGGCTGGATACGGGCCGCTCAAGCGCCTGTGACCGTTACCTGGAGCATATGGAAGCGCTGCGCCTTATGCTCAACCGCGAGTTGTTTCTGGGGCTGGAAGAGTACGAAAGCCATTTTGCCCTGTACGCGCCGGACGCCTTTTACCGGGCCCATCTGGACCGATTCCGCGACGACGACAAACGCACCGTGTCCGTCGTGCTGTACTTGAACGATGACTGGCTGCCCGCACACGGCGGCGCGCTGCGTTTGCACCCGCAGGAGGGCGAGCATGTCGATATCGCGCCGCAAGCGGGCCGCATGGCGATGTTCATGTCCGGCGAGATGCTGCACGAAGTGCTGCCGACGGCGCGTGAACGCCTATCCATCGCCGGCTGGTTCCGCCGCAGAGCGTGAGAAAAACTACTGCGCGTCGCGGGGCACGGCCGGCGATGCTCACGGTACTCGCGTACCGCTGCGCTTCTCGGCCGCGCCGCGCATCCGCTCGCTACGTTTTTCTTGCCCGACAATCCCCCCCGATTTGATTGCGCGCAAGGCTGGATTTTTCCGCAGGCATAGGCTACAGTCGCAGTAAGGGCTAGAATAACTAAAATACCAATCACGCGGACAGGACGGCCAATATGAAAGTATCTGAAATTCTCCAAGTCAAGGGCAATATCCTCTACACGGTCACGCCAGACCAGCCCCTGCTTGACGCGGCCAATACCATGGCTGAAAAAGACATCGGTTCGCTGGTGGTCATGGAATTTGGCGACCTGGTCGGCATGCTGACCTTTCGCGAAGTGCTCAACGCGCTGCATGAAAACGCGGGCCAGATCGGCGGCGGCACCGTGCGCAAGCACATGGATGACCATCCGATCACCGTGACCCCGGACACGGAAGTCAATGAAGTGCGCCGCATCATGCTGGAAAAGCACGCGCGCTACCTGCCCGTCATGAACGCCAAGACCTTGCTGGGCGTCATCTCCTTCTACGACGTGGCGCGCGCCGTGCTGGAAGCGCAAAGCTTTGAAAACCAGATGCTCAAGGCGTATATCCGCGACTGGCCGGCCGAAACCACCGACTAAGCTTCGCTGATGCAGTAAAAACAACGCCGGCAACTGCCGGCGTTTTACATTCAATGCAAGGAGGCGCCTACGCCGCCCCCTGCAGCGCCTCGTTGTTCAGCCAGGTGCCCAGTGCCGTGGCCGTCATGGGGCGGGCGAACAAAAAACCTTGCGCCATCGGGCAGCCCAGCGCTTGCAGTATTTGCGCCTGCCGCTCGTCTTCCACGCCTTCGGCGATCACGGCCAAGCCCAGGTTGCGGCCCAGCTGGATGACCATTTCGGCGATGCTGCTGCCGCGTGCGGAACCCGTGATCTCGGTGACGAAGGCGCGGTCGATTTTCAGGCGGTCGACTTGCAGGCGCTGCAGGTAGGACAGCGACGAGAAGCCCGTGCCGAAGTCGTCGATGGCGATGCTCACGCCCGTCTGCTTGATCTGCCATAACATCTTGATCAGCAGGTCCGGCTCTTCCATGGCCATCGATTCCGTGATTTCCAGCTCGATGAATTCGGGCGGCGCCTGCGTCTCTTCCAGCGCCGCGCGCAGCATTTCCAGGAACAGCGGGTGGCGGAACTGCACTTGCGACACGTTGACGGACATGACGAAATTGCGGTGGCCCTGCTCGCGCAGCAGCACCAGTTCGCGGCAAGCCGTGCGCAGCACCCATTCACCGAGGTCGATAATGATGCCCGAATACTCGGCAATCGGGATGAAGCGGTCGGGCGAGATGAACTTGCCATCCGGCGTCTGCCAGCGCAGCAGCGCTTCGGCGCCGACAGGGCGGCGCGTGGTCAGGTCGATCTGCGGCTGGTAGACGACAAACAGCTGGTCCTGGCTGAAGGCCGTGCGCAGCGCGTGCATCATGCGTACCCGCTCGCGGATTTCGATGCCCATGCTGCGCGAGAAATAGAAGTGGCCGGCGCGCTGCTGGCTTTTCGCCCGTTTCAGGGCGATATCGGCGTCTTTCAGCGCATCGGCGCCCGTGCCCGCATGTTCGCCCAGCCGCACCAGGCCGAGGGTGGCGGACAGTTGCACATCCTGGCCATCGATACAGAACGGCACCTGGAACAGGGCCAGGATCTTGCTTGGGTTGACTTGCGAGGAATCGCCCAGCACGCAAAAGATGTCGCCGCCCAGGCGCGCCACCGTCAGCTGGGGACCCAGCTGGGTTTGCAGGCGGCCCGCCACGGCGATCAGCAGGGTGTCGCCGAACTGGTGCCCCAGCGCGTCGTTGGTCTCGGCAAAATGGTCGAGGTCGACCAGCGACAGGGTGGCGTCGTCGCGCGCCGGGCCGGCCAGCGTGGCGTCGAGGATTTCCACCAGGCGCGTGCGGTTCGGCAGCTTTGACAACTGATCGTAGAAGGCGGCATTGTGCAGGTGCGATACCAGCTCGACGTTGTCCAGGCCCACGGCGACATTGCTGCAAAAGACTTCCAGCAGGCTCTCATCGATGGCCGAGAGGGGGCGCGGCAGCATCAGGTAGGCGGCCGCGTCGCGGCTGGCCTTGCCCGCGAAGTACAGGGTGGCGTAGTCGTGCGCGTACACATTGCGCCGCTGCGCCAGGGTGTGCTCGATGGCGGCCATCACGCGGGGGTTTTGCAGGCCGCACAGGGCGCTGTGCGGCAAGCCGGAAAAGCTGCCCGTGCAGGCCGAGACGAGCAGTTCGCGGGAGCCGTTGTCTTGCAAGTCCTGCACGCACAGCACGCCGTCGGCGCGGATGCCCAGCAGGTCGGCGATCTGCGCCAGCACGCCGGCCGAGAAATTCTGCACACCGTGCAGCGCCATCAACTGCGTGCTGGCGTGGACGATACGATCCAGGCCGCGCCGGCTGGTGCTGATTGAACGGATTTGCTCGTACGAGCGGATGGCCGCCGTCACCGTGGTAAACAGCTTGATGCGCGTCAGTTCGGATTTGGTCTTGTAGTCGTTGATATCGAAATCGCGGATGGCGTCGATTTCCGGCGCATAGCCAGGCTGGCCCGTGCGCAGGATGATGCGCACATCCGTCATTTTCAGGGTTTCGCGGATGTAGCGCACCAGGTGCAGGCCCGCGTCATCCTGTTCCATCACCACGTCGAGCAGGATGACGGCGATGTCGTCTTCCTGCTTGAGCAGTTCGCGCGCCTGGCCGGCCGAATACGCATGCACGAATTCCAGCGGGCGGTGCTGCATTTCCAGATTGCCCAGGGCGAAAGTGGTGGTGGAGTGGACGTCTTCATCGTCGTCGATGATCATCACCCGCCAGACGCTGCGCGGTGCGACGGCCAGCGGCGGCGCTGGTTGCTCATCGAGGAATACCAGGTCGTCGTGATCGTCCTTGTTGGCGTCAAGGGGGATGATCGGTGCGGGCATGTATAGCTTCTCCAGGATGACTCGATATTTTTTACGAGCGCGTCGCAAAAGCCCATGGCGTTGTTGCGTTGCCCTTACCGTACTTGTACTTGCGTACTGTCTTCGGCAACGACGCCTAGCCCTGGGCATTTGTGACGTACTCTCGGCGCAGCCTTGAACCTGCATTGTGTGGCGCGCTTTGATTCAAGTATATAGCTATTTAATAAGCAAAATGTTTTTTTAAGCCTATTCTGCAGAGCAATATTTCTTGTATTGCACGATTGCAACTCTTATTTGGTATTTTGTAGATGAAAAAACACGCGGGATTTTAAAATGGCGAGAAGGGTGGGGCAATATCGGGGCTGGTCGCGGCATTAGCGGCATGGCATGCCCCGCAGGCTGGTAGAATTGAGTTTTCCAGTCTTCACACCTCCTACTATGTCCGGCAATTCTTTTGGCAAGCTGTTTACTGTTACCACTTTCGGCGAATCGCATGGTGCGGCCATCGGCTGCGTGATCGATGGCTGTCCTCCAGGATTGATCCTGTCGGAAGCCGATATCCAGCCCGAGCTGGACCGCCGCAAGCCGGGCACTTCGCGCCACGTGACGCAGCGCCAGGAATCCGATACGGTCGAGATTCTCTCCGGCGTGTACCAGGGCGTGACGACGGGTACGCCCATCGCGCTGCTGATCCGCAATGAAGACCAGCGCAGCAAGGATTACGGCAATATCGCGGAAAGCTTCCGTCCCGGCCACGCCGACTACACCTACTGGCATAAATACGGCGTGCGCGATCCGCGCGGCGGCGGGCGTTCCTCGGCGCGCCTGACGGCGCCGGTGGTGGGTGCGGCGGCCATCGCCAAGAAATGGCTGCTGCAGCAATACGGCACCACCTTCAAGGGCTGCATGAGCCAGCTGGGCGACATTGCCGTGCCGTTCCAGTCGTGGGAACACGTGCATGCGAATCCGTTCTTTGCCGCCAGTGGCGACGCGGACCTGATCGCGCGCATGGAAGCGGCCATGGATCAATTGCGCCGCGATGGCGATTCCATCGGCGCGCGCATCGACGTCATTGCGCAAAACGTGCCAGTCGGCCTGGGCCAGCCCATCTATGACAAGCTCGACGCCGACATCGCCTACGCCATGATGGGCATCAATGCCGTCAAGGGTGTGGAAATCGGCGCCGGTTTCGATTCGGTGGCGCAAAAGGGTTCCCAGCACGGCGACGAACTGACGCCGGAAGGTTTTATCGGCAATAACGCCGGCGGCGTACTCGGTGGCATCTCGACGGGGCAGGATATCAGTGTCTCAATCGCCATCAAGCCGACTTCGTCGATCCGCACGCCGCGCCGCTCGATCGATAAAGAGGGCAATCCCGTGATGGTGGAAACGTTCGGCCGCCACGATCCGTGCGTGGGCATCCGCGCCACGCCGATCGCCGAAGCCATGCTGGCGCTGGTACTGATCGACCACGCCCTGATGCACCGCGCGCAATGCGGCGATGTCAGCGTGAGTACGCCGAAGTTGAAGTAAGCTGAATCTTGTCGGATTACGGGCCTGCGGCCCTAATCCGACCTACGACCGATGCCATGTAGGTCGGATTAGCGCTTGCGCGTAATCCGACACCATTGTCGGCGCTTCCTGTCACGCCACCTTGTTCGCCACCAATTCCAATTGATGGCGCATCTCCACCGACTGCACCAATAACGCCCGGATATCGTTGATCAGGTTAAATTCCGTCTGGTTCAGCTGGATCGGCGGGAAGCTGTCGTCCCAGTCGCCGTATAAAAATCCCGTGGGGTGGCCGTTGGCCGACAGGGGCAACACGACGAAGCTGCGCGCCTCCGACAGGGTGGCTTTCCACCATTGCGGCAGCTTGGCGGCAAATTTCGGGTCGCGCGCATTGTCGATGAAGATCACGCGGTCGCTGTTGAGGGCCGCGTGGAACACGTTCGGCTCATACGCGTCGCCAAACACCATCAGGTCCTGCAGGTCGGCCATGCCTTCGCCCATGCTGATGCGCGCCGAATACAAATGATCCCGGTGGTTGCGCACGAACGCCACCGAGCGCGAAAAATCGAAGCCCTGGTGCAGCGTTTCGAGCGCCATCGAGACCATTTGGCCCGGGCTGGCGCTGCCGATGGCGCCGCGCAGCTCGGCCAGGCCACCGATCAGCACGCGGTTGCCTTCGGCGCGCATGCGCGTCGACGCCAGCTGGCGCGCGCGCCGTTCGGCCGGTTTCGACAGGGGCGCGATCGACAGGTCGGCCGCCGCCATCGCCTTGGCCTTGTCCACCGCCACTACCAGGTCGGCCGCGGTGACGCCCAGGGTGCCCGCATAGTCGTCGAGCAGCGCGTGCACCTGCGCCGCTCCGGCCGCATCGTCATGCCACAGCGAATCGGCGCAGCGCGCCGCCATGGTCGACAGTCCCGCCATCCAGTCGGCGCCGCTGACGGGCAAATTGTCCGGCGACGGATCCATGGGGCGCATGCCGTTGATCAGGTGCTGCGGCAAGCCCCAGTGGGCGGCTGTCGCATAGCCCACTTCCGGCAGCGACAGGCCGAGGATTTCGCGCGCGGCGGCCGCCTCGTTGCCGGGACCGGCATGCGCCTGCATGCGTGCCCAGAAGTCCGTCATGTAGAACGTCACCATCATGCGGCCCAGGGTGTGCAGCATCGAGCAGACGACAGCCTGCTCCGCCTGCAGGCTGCCGGCGCTGGTGGCCACCTGCTGCGCCACCATCCCGGCCAGCACGGCCTTTTCCATTTCCACGTGGGCGCTGACGGAGTCCGGCGACGCCTGCGACAGCTCCTCGATCAGTTTCAGGCCCAGCGCCAGGTGGCCGATGGCGTCGATGCCCAGCACCAGCACGGCCTTCGAGACCGTGTTGACGCGCTGGCCGAAGGCCGAATACATGCCGCTGTTGGCCAGCCGCAGCACCTTGTGCGTGAGGACAGGGTCGGACAACACCGTTTGCGTGATGTCGAATTCGTGGTCATCTTCGCCGCGCATGGCGCCCAGGATGGCGCTGATGGCTTTCGCGAAGCCTGGCATGTCGCCCTGCTGGCGCGTGCGCGCCCACAGCAGGTCCAGGGTGTTTTTGCCGAGCTGTGTCGGCGCCGTGAAATGACCTGGATTCATTGCACCCCTCCGCGCGGATCATTGGCAGATGGCGCAGGCACCAGCGCCGCATAGGTTTTGTCGCTCAAGGCCGATAGCGCGGCATGGGCCGGCATCGGTTTGCCCGTCAGGTAGCCTTGCACATACTGGCAGCCGCGCGACTCCATGAAATGCATCTGCTCCTCGGTTTCCACGCCCTCGGCCACCACGGACAGGTTCAAATGCTTGGCCAGGTCGAGAATCGTGTTGCAGATGGCGGCATCCTTGCTCGATTCGGGCAAGTCTTTGATGAAGGTGCGGTCGATCTTCAGCACGGAAATGGGGAAGCGCTTCAGATATGCGAGCGAGGAATAACCGGTGCCGAAATCGTCGATGGCGATGCGCGCGCGGCGCTCCGTCATCTTGACGAGGATGGTTTCCGCATGCACGGGGTCGATCATCAGGGTGCCTTCCGTGATTTCCAGCACCAGGTGTTCGCCGGAGAGCCCGGAAAACGCGATGGCGTCATCGAGCACGTCGAGGAATTTGTCGTTGCGGAACTGGCGCGGGCTGATGTTGACGGAGATGTACAGCGGCCGCTTGGCCACTTCCTGGAACTGCTTGAGCTGCACGCAGGCCGCCTTCAGCGCCCAGGCGCCCAGCAGATTGATCAGGCCATTGGCTTCGGCAATCGGGATGAAGCGCACGGGCGGCACCAGGCCCAGGGTCGGGTGCTTCCAGCGCATCAGGGTTTCGAAACCCTGGATTTGCCGCGTGTGCGCATCGACGATGGGCTGGTAAAAGAGTAAAAACTCGCCTTCGCGCACGGCGTGGAACATGGCCGCTTCCAGCGAAATATCGTGTTCCGACGGGCCATTCAGGCGCGGGCTGTAGACCAGGCAGCGGGCCTTGCCCGTTTCCTTGGCGCGCGACATGGCTGCATCGGCCAGCGCCACCAGGCGCACCTCATCTTCCGCGTGTAGCGGATAGATGGCCACGCCGACGGACGCGCCCACGTAGATCGTGTGGCCATCGACTTCGAACGGCGCCTGCAGGGTGGCCAGCAGGCGGCCCGTCACCAGCTTGATTTGCGCGTCCGTGGCGCTGCCGGGCAGCACGGCGACGAATTCATCGCCGCCCACGCGCGCCAGGGTGTCGCTGTCGCGCAGGGTCTTGCGCAATCGCGCGGCGGCCAGGCGCAGCACGGCGTCGCCGACGGGATGGCCCAGGCCATCGTTGACCTTTTTAAAGCCATCGAGGCCGATGGTGGCGACCGAAAACCCCTGGCCCGAACGTGCCGCCTGGGCGATCACCATGCGGATGCGGTCCGACAGCAGCAAGCGGTTCGGCAAGCCCGTGAGCGCATCGTGCGTGGCCATGTGGCGCAAGCGTTCTTCCGTATTGTGCTGGGCCGACGTGTCGCGTCCGACCACCAGCAATTCGGCGCTGCCGTCCCCGTTCATATAAGAAGACAGGCGCAGTTCGAACCAGATTTCCTGGTCCGGCGTTTGCAGGCGCACTTCCAGGCGGCCCGGTTCTTCCAGCGCGTCTTCCAGCGCCGCTTGCAGGGCCGCGCGCGATGCTTCGGTGGCCAGCGGCAGCAGCAAATGGCCGGACAGGCCCGAGGTCGCGCCGAACAGGGTGGCCGCGCGCTTGCTGGCGAACAGGATCAGGCCGTCCGTATCGAGCCGGAACACGACGTCGCCGGCCTCTTCCATGAGGTTGTCCAACTCGTGGCGAGGCTCGCGGTGGGCGGCGGATGGGGTACTGGAAAACATCGTGCTGGCTTTTACCTTTTTGTTATCAGTGCCGGCGCTCGCTGCAGGGCAGGGCGCCAACGGAAAGAATGCATCGTGCGTGAGGCGTGCCAGAGTGGCCGAAAGGGCGGCTATCGGAACGCGATCCACACGAAATGTATCATTGAAAAGCACCCGATTACATGAAATAGAGCAACATTGCTTCAGGTTTTGTAAATATTCCTGCCTTCCCATGAAAAAATCATGTCGCGCGACGCGCGCAGGCGTTTTCATTCCACATGGAAATATTTATCTGCGCTTGCTTCCACTGGTGCGCTTGCCCCGCCACGCGCTTTGCGCTAGTCTGGCTGGCAGACGGTGTTGCCGGTGCGCCAGCGACGGCAAGGGCGCCATGATAACAAATCGCGGGAGACTCCCATGAATGCCTTTGACACGCATGAAGTTTTCAACCAGGCCACGCCTTTTGAAAATGTCAATCTGTTCGCCTGCGATCCGGCGCTGATCGAGGCGCTGCTGCGCGAGGGCGGCGGTGCGGCGTTGCAGGAGCTCGACGCGCTGGGCGAAAAGCTGGGCCGCGCCGAGACCTACGCGCTGGCACGCCTGGCCAATATCCACACGCCCGAACTGCAGCAATTCGACCGTGCCGGGCGGCGCATCGACGAAGTGCTGTTCCATCCGGCCTGGCATGAGCTGATGGCCATCCTTGTGGGCGCGGGCGCGCACGCTTCGCCTTGGGCCACGCCCGGTCCCGGCGCCCAGGTGGCGCGCGCGGCTGCCTATCTATTAGTGGGGCAGGTGGAAAACGGCACGCAGTGTCCCGTGACGATGACGTATGCCTCGGTGCCAGCCTTGCGCCAGGCGCTGGATCTGCCGCACATCGCACAGCGCTGGCTGCCGAAGATACTGTCTCGCGAATACGATCCCCGCTCCTTGCCCGTGGAGCAGAAGCGCGGCGCCCTGGTCGGCATGGGCATGACGGAAAAGCAGGGCGGCTCGGATGTGCGCAGCAATACCACGCGCGCCGTGCCGGTGCCGCTGGCCGAGGCGCAAGCCCTGTTCGGCTGCGATGCCGGCGGCGCCTGGCGCATCGTCGGCCACAAATGGTTTTTCTCCGCGCCCCAGTGCGACGCCCATCTGATCCTGGCGCAGGCGCAGGAGGGCGGATTGTCCTGTTTCTTTTTGCCCCGCTACCTGCCCGATGGCAGTCGCAATGCCATCCGCGTGCAGCGCCTGAAGGATAAGCTGGGCAACCGCTCGAATGCTTCGTCGGAAGTGGAATTTACCAATGCCTACGGCTGGCTGGTGGGACAGCCGGGGCGCGGCATTCCCACCATCCTGGAAATGGCCAGCCACACGCGCCTCGATTGCGTGCTGGGCAGTACCGGCATCATGCGCGCCGCCCTGAGCCAGGCGCTGCACCATGCGCGCCAGCGGGCCGTGTTCGGCAAGCCGCTGGCCGAGCAACCGCTGATGCAAAACGTGCTGGCCGACCTGGCGCTGGAATCGGAAGCTGCCACCGCGTTTGCGCTGCGCCTGGCCCGCTGTTTCGATGCAAAGGACGATCCGCAGCAAGCGATGCTGGCGCGCGTGCTCACGCCGGCCGGCAAGTACTGGATCTGCAAGCGCGGTCCCGGTTTCGGCGCGGAAGCCATGGAGGTGCTGGGCGGTACCGGCTACGTGGAAGACGCGCCGCTGGCGCGCCTGTACCGCGAGCTGCCCGTCAATTCGATCTGGGAAGGTTCGGGCAACGTCATGTGTCTCGACGTCTTGCGCGCCTTCGGCAAGTCGCCGGCCACACGCGACGCCCTGGCGGCCGAGCTGGCGCTGGCCGGCGACGATGACGCCGCCTTTGTCTATTACCGCGCGCGCCTGCTGGCCGACCTGGACGGGCCACAAACGGATGAGTTTGGCGCCCGGCACTTATCCGAACGCATCGTGCTGGCCGTGCAGGCGGCTTTGCTGCTGCGCCATGCGCCGCCGTTTGTTGCGCAAGCGTTCCTGCAATCGCGCCTGGTGCAGGCGCCGGGCGGCGCGTATGGCCGCTTGCCGGCCGGCACCGATTGCGCGGCCATCCTGGCGCGCGCGCTGCGCGAGTACTGAATTTGCTTCGGCCTGGATACGCAATTATTTCGAAAATTCCGGCCACAGGCGGGCTGCGGGCTGGGATAATGCTGCAATCCATCATTTTATCGATATACACAGCGCGCCTGCGGCCCAGGCTTGCCGCCGCGCCAGATAGCAGAGAAAGAAAAACAATATGAAACAAGATCCACGCTTCCCGAATTTGTTCATTACCGATCACCCTTTGATCCAGCACAAGCTGAGCCACATGCGCGAGCACGATACGTCGACGCGTACCTTCCGCGAATTGCTCAAGGAAATTACCTTGCTGATGGGCTATGAAATTACGCGCGACCTGCCGCTGACGACGCGCCAAATCACGACCCCGCTGGTGACCATCGACGCGCCCGTCATTGCGGGCAAGAAACTGGCCATTGTGCCGATCTTGCGCGCCGGCATCGGCATGAGCGATGGCTTGCTGAACCTGGTGCCATCGGCGCGCGTGGGCCACATCGGCGTGTACCGCGACCCTGCTACCCACATGCCCGTGGAATACCTGGTGCGCCTGCCGGACCTGAACGAGCGTACCTTTATCTTGTGCGACCCGATGGTCGCGACCGGTAATTCGGCCGTGTACGCCGTCGACGTGCTGAAAAAGCGCGGCGTGACGGACGAGCAGATCATCTTCCTGGCCCTGGTTGCCGCACCGGAAGGTGTGACCGTGTTCCAGAAAGCGCATCCGAACGTCAAGATGTTCTGCGCTTCGCTCGATTCGCACCTGGATGACCACGCTTACATCGTGCCAGGCCTGGGCGATGCCGGCGACCGCATCTTCGGCACGAAGTAAGCCAGTTCAGGCGAGTATTGCGATGGCAACCTTGATCGACCCGGATTTCCGCGCGCGCCTGCGCGCCCTGAATGAAAAATATGCGGCTGGCGTGCCGGCCCTGTTGCAAGCGATCACGACGGCAAGCGGCCGCTGCGATAGCGTAGGCCCCCGCCTGGAGCCCTTGACGGAACTGCACCGCGCGCTGCACGCGGTGGCCGGCTCTGCCGCTACCTTCGGCTTTGCGGCGCTGGGCCAGGAATGCCGGCGCATCGAACAACTGGTGCGCGCCATGCTCAATGCCCCGGCGCAAGCGGTGGCGGAATGGCCCGCCGTGCGGGCGCAAGTGGTGGCGCTGGTGGACTGGGCGGGACGCGATCCAGCCGCCCCCCACTTCACCGCGTGAGCGACAGCACTATGTGGTTACAATGATTCATTTGATGCAACGCAAAGCACCCGCGTCGCAGATTAGGATATAGTGTCTCCATGCCGCTGGTACAGGGCGCCGCAAGACGGGGATTTGGCTATTAAAGTAGTGTTCGCAAGTTTATTTTGCGAAAGAATGGTTTTTCTCAGTTTTGTTGGTATAATTGGGCATCGTTGGATTCGAGGTAGTAGTGCAGTTAGTCTGTCATTTCTTTCTTGCTTCAAACGATATAACGGGCGCAAGCCCAACTTAACTGAAATAGGAAATTGTAATGGCAACTGGCATCGTAAAATGGTTCAATGATTCGAAGGGTTTCGGCTTTATTACCCCTGATGAAGGCGGCGAAGATCTGTTCGCTCACTTCTCGGCTATCCAGTCGAACGGCTTCAAGTCCCTGCAAGAGAACCAACGCGTTTCTTTTGAAGTGACCGCTGGCCCTAAAGGCAAGCAAGCTTCGAACATTCAGCCAATCTAATACGCTGGATCAAACGAAATAAAGAAATCCTCGGTCTCCGAGGATTTTTTTTCGCCTGAATTTCCGTGATCCATGGCTTTTACCCGGGTTGCGTGGCTCTTTTGCCATGCTTTGCGTTCTTCCAGTCCGGTCTGCAGCGACTAGATTGCCCTTTCACGCCAGTAATCTGGTTGCGAATAGCTATGCCTTAAAAAATCCACAAACGCCCGTATGCGCAGTGGCAAATGGCGGCGCTGCGCGAACACGGCATAAATGTCGTTGCCCGGCGCGGCGAACTGATCGAGCACCGTCACCAGTTGTCCCGAGGCGATCTCGGCACCCACTTCCCACATCGAGCGCCAGGCCAGGCCCTTGCCAGCCAGCGCCCAGTCGTGCAGCACTTCGCCATCGTTGCAGACCATATTGCCCGACACTTTCAGGGTCACATTCTTGCCGTTTTCGCGAAAGGTCCAGCCCCGCTGGCTGCCTTCGCTGCTGATCGCCAGGCAATTGTGTTTCGCCAGGTCGGCCGGGATAAGGGGCGTGCCAGCCCGTTTCAAATAGGCGGGCGAACCGACCAGCACGCGCTGGTTGTCGGCCAGTTTCGTACTCACCAGCGAGGAATCGGACAGGCTGGCGATGCGGATGGCCACGTCGATGCCTTCGCCGATCAGGTCGACGAGGCGGTCGTTCAGGTTCAGCGACACCGTCACGTCGCGGTGCTCGGCGACAAACGAGGGGATCAAAGGCGCCACGTGCTGGCGCCCGAAGCCGGCCGGCGCGGAAATGAGCAAATGGCCGCTGGCCTTCACGCTACGCTCGGCCACGGCCGTTTCCGCCTCTTCCAATTCGCCCAGGATGCGCTGGCAATCTTCCAGGAAGGCGGCGCCTTCATTCGTCAAGGCCAGCTTGCGCGTCGTGCGCTGCAGTAATTTGACGCCTAGGCGCTGCTCGAGCGCATCGAGGCGCCGGCCTATCATGGCTGGCGCGATGCCTTCCGCACGCGCAGCGGCCGACAGGCTGCCCCTGGCGACGACTTCCACGAAGGTCGATATTTGTCTGAACTGGCCCATGTTGTGCTCCTGCAATGCCATCACTTGTGATAAAAACGCATAGATGAAGTGATTTTTAATCTCGTTTCCATGCCTTATAGTGCAATACTATAGAACAAACGCGCCACCTGACAGAGTGTTTTTGTGCCTCTGTCCAGCTTGCCCGCGCAATCGTTCCGCTTATACTTGGATCACCAGAATACCCTTGCTGATATTTATTAAAGACCGGAGAACTTCATGACGCAGAACACGATCACAATTCCAGAAGGCATGCAAATCACGGGTGACATCCAGCCCGGCTACGAACAGATTTTGACGCCGGCGGCGCTGGCGCTGGTGGCCAAGCTGACGCGTGAATTCGAGCCGCGCCGCCAGCAATTGCTGGCCGTGCGCGTGGAGCGGGCCAAGCGCCTCGATGCGGGCGAGCGTCCTGATTTTCTGCCTGAAACGGCGCATATCCGCGACGGCGACTGGAAGATCGCGCCGATTCCGAAGGCGCTGGAATGCCGCCGCGTGGAAATCACCGGTCCCGTCGAGCGCAAGATGGTCATCAACGCTTTCAATTCCGGCGCGGACAGCTACATGACGGACTTCGAAGATTCGAACACGCCGAACTGGGATAACCAACTGACGGGCCAGATCAATATGTTCGACGCCGTGCGCAAGACGATTTCGCTCGAGCAAAATGGCAAGTCCTACAAGCTGAACGACAAGATCGCCACACTCGTCGTGCGTCCGCGCGGCTGGCACCTCGATGAAAAGCACGTGCTGGTCGACGGCAAGCGCATTTCCGGCGGCATTTTCGATTTCGCCCTGTTCATGTTCCATAACGCCAAGGAACAGCTGGCGCGCGGCGCCGGTCCGTATTTCTACCTGCCGAAGATGGAATCGCACCTGGAAGCGCGCCTGTGGAACGATATCTTTGTCATGACGCAAAACGAATTGGGCTTGCCACAAGGCACGATCAAGGCGACTGTCTTGATCGAAACCATCCTGGCTGCCTTTGAAATGGATGAAATCCTGTACGAACTGAAAGAACACAGCTCGGGCCTGAACGCGGGACGCTGGGATTACATCTTCTCGTGCATCAAGAAATTCAAGCTGGACAAGGATTTCTGCCTGGCCGACCGCGCGAAAGTGACGATGACGGCGCCGTTCATGCGCGCTTACGCCTTGCTGCTGCTGAAAACCTGCCACAAACGCGGTGCGCCAGCGATTGGCGGCATGGCAGCCTTGATCCCGATCAAGAACGATCCGGAAAAGAACGACATCGCCATGGGTGGCGTGCGCAACGACAAGGCGCGCGACGCCACCGATGGCTACGACGGCGGCTGGGTTGCTCATCCGGGCCTGGTCGGGCTGGCCATGGGCGAGTTTACCAAAGTGCTCGGTGACAAACCGAACCAGATCGAGAAACAGCGTCCCGACATCGACGTGAAAGCGTCCGACTTGCTGAACTTCCAGCCGGAAGCGCCGATCACGGAAGCGGGCTTGCGCTACAACATCAACGTGGGCATCCATTATCTGGGCAGCTGGCTGGCTGGCAACGGTTGCGTGCCTATCCACAATCTGATGGAAGACGCGGCCACGGCCGAGATCAGCCGCTCGCAAGTGTGGCAGTGGATTCGTTCCAGCAAGGGTGTGCTGGAAGATGGCCGCAAGGTGACGGCCGAGATGGTGCGCGCCATGATTCCGGAAGAGTTGGCCAAGGTGCAGCGCGACGCGCCGGGCGGCAATGGCCCGACCTATGTGCGCGCTGGCCAGATTTTCGAGGAAATGTCGACGTCGGAATCGTTCGCCGAATTCCTGACCTTGCCGTTGTACGAAGAAATCTGATCCTGATCAAATAGAGCGATAAAAAATCCCGGCGATGCCTGATGGCACCGCCGGGATTTTTCTTTTTAGAAACAGAAACTTAAAAGCTGTTCTTCCACATCCGCAAGGCGGCGAACGCTTCCACGGGCGAAGCATCGGTGGCCAGTTTGCCTTCCACCTTCAGGCTGGTCAAAATCGCCGGTTCGCGGTAGCGCAGGAAGGGGTTCGTGGCCTTTTCAAGGGCAATGGTCGACGGCACGGTGGGCAGACCTTGCTGGCGTTTTTCCGTGTCGACGGCGATGCGTTCCTGCAAGGCCACATTGCCCGGTTCGACGGCGTTGGCGAAGCGCAAATTGGACAAGGTGTACTCATGCGCGCAAAATACCTCGGTATCGTCGGGCAGGGCGGCCAGCTTGCCCAGCGAGTCGGCCATCTGGCCCGGCGTGCCTTCGAACAGGCGGCCACAGCCGCCCGCAAACAGGGTATCGCCGGAAAACAGCCATGGCGCGCCGCTGCGTTCGTCGCGCTGGCGCACGTAGGCGATATGCCCCTTGGTGTGGCCGGGCACGTCGATGACGGTCATCTGCAAGCCCAGTTCGGGTACATAGGCGACATCGCCTTCGGCAAGCGCTTCCGTGATGGCTGTGATAGCCTCATTGCGTGGGCCGAAGACGGGGACGGCGAAATGCTGCAACAATTCAGGCACGCCACCCGTGTGGTCGGCGTGGTGATGCGTGAGTAAAATGGCGGTCAAGGTCAACTGATGGGCTTGCAGCGCATCGAGGATGGCCATGGCGTCGCCGGGGTCGACCACGGCGGCGTGGCGGCCGTCATGGATCAGCCACAGGTAATTGTCGGCAAAGGCGGGCACGGCAAGTACCGATAAAGCGTGTTCAGGGGAATGTGTCATGAGCAAAAGAGAAAACTGAATGGACAGTGTGGCATCCGAAAAATCCATTATAGCGCTTGACGGCTGGTTGCAGACGCCGGCCGGTCTGTACGTGCGCGCCTGGGAGCAGCAATGCCTCGACAGCCTGACCGTCGACATCTTCGGTTTTAATGCAGTGCAGATCGGCTTGCCTCAGCTCGACGCGCTGGCGGCCAACCGCATGCCGAACAAATGGCTGCTCGATGCGCGCCTGCCGTCGCGTCCGCCGCAGGAAAGCCGTTTGACCCTCGTGTCGGCATTCGATGAGCTGCCGTTCGACTCGCAAAGCCTGGACCTGGTGGTCTTGCCGCACGTACTCGAATTTGCCGCCGAACCGCACCAGGTCTTGCGCGAAGTCGAGCGCGTGCTGATCCCTGAGGGGCGCGTTATCGTCTGCGGCTTCAATCCGGCCAGCCTGTGGGGCATGCGCCAGGGTATCGGAAGAGTCACGGGCCGCCACTACTTGCCGCAGGCGGGCGAGCTGATCTCTATGCCGCGCATGAAAGACTGGTTAAAATTGCTGAACATGGGCGTCAGTCAAAGCCATTTCGGCTGCTACGCACCTGCCTGCAAGACAGAAAAATGGCTGCGCCGCAACGCCTTCATGGACAAGGCCGGTGCGCGCTGGTGGCCATATCTGGGCGCAGTGTATATAGTGCAGGCGATCAAGCGCGTCAAAGGGATGCGTTTGATCGGTCCGGCGTGGACCAAGAAACCGGCGACGGCGCCCGCAGGCGCACCGGTCACGAATAAAAGGCGGGAACAGCAAGATGGATAAGGTTGAGATTTATGCCGATGGCGCATGCAAGGGCAATCCCGGCACGGGCGGCTGGGGTGCGTTGATGGTTGCCGATGGCGCCAAGAAAGAAATTTACGGCGGGGAGCTCAATACAACGAATAACCGCATGGAATTGAAGGCCGTGATCGAAGCCTTGACGGCGCTCAAACGTCCTTGCCAGGTAGTGCTGTATACCGATAGCCAGTATGTCCAGAAGGGCATCAGCGAATGGATCCACGGCTGGAAGGCGCGCGGCTGGAAAACGGCGGCCAAGGCGCCTGTGAAAAACGTTGACCTGTGGCAAGCGCTCGACACGGCCCAGGCCGTCCATGAAGTGGAATGGCGCTGGGTACGGGGCCACAATGGCCATCCGGGCAACGAGCGCGCCGATCAGCTGGCCAACCTCGGCGTGGAAACCGTGCGCGCCTGAGAACGCCCAACCAAACCTACAGCGCGTCGCGCTTTGCGCCCGGCGATGTGGCGCATGATGTTGTAAAAGAAGGGCACAGGTTTGCTATACTGTGCCCTTCGCTTTTTGCTTTTACGACTGAATCTGCCATGCGTCAAATTGTTCTCGATACTGAAACCACCGGCCTGAACCCGCGCACGGGCGACCGCATCCTGGAGATCGGGGCGGTCGAGCTGAACAACCGCATGTTGACGGGGAATAATTTCCACCATTACATCAATCCCGAGCGCGATTCGGAAGAGGGCGCGCTGGCCGTCCACGGATTGACGACGGAATTTCTCAGCGACAAGCCGAAATTTGCGGAAATCGCGGAAGAATTCCGTGCGTTCATTGCCGGCGCCGAGCTGATCATCCACAACGCCCCGTTCGATATCGGCTTCCTCAACGCGGAATTCAAGCGCCTGAACCTGCCGCCTGTGCATGAGCAGGTGCATGGCGTGATCGACACCCTGGTGCAGGCGAAGGAAATGCATCCGGGCAAGCGCAACTCGCTGGATGCCCTGTGCGACCGCTATGGCGTCTCGAACGCCCACCGCAAGCTGCACGGCGCGCTGCTCGACTCCGAATTGCTGGCCGACGTCTACCTGGCCATGACACGCGGCCAGAACAGCCTCAGCATGGAGGAAGAGGTGGCAGTGGCCGCCGACGGTGCCGCCCTGGAAATCGTGCCCCTGGCCGAAGTCATCTTCCAGAGCGCCACGGCCGACGAACTCGCCGCCCACGCCGCCACCATCGCCGGTCTCGACAAGGCCGCCAAAGGCCAGTGCATCTGGACCACCGTCACGGCGCCGCCAGCGGCCGCCTGAGAAAAAAGCGGAGGCGTGGCAAATTTCCTGTTGCCAGCCCTTGCAGATGCCGCAACACCTATGCGATAATTCGCCTCGCTTCGGGAGGTTAGCTCAGGGGTAGAGCACTGCATTCACACTGCAGGGGTCGCAAGTTCGAAACTTGCACTTCCCACCAAATTTAAGCTTTGAAATCAAGGTCTTGGCGTTCGCCAGCAGGTTTCAGGGCAACGGTAAATGCCGGCTTGATGGTGAAAAATAGGGGAATTCGACAAACGATTCCACCAACGCCAAAGGCCAATCATGGCATCATCCATACCTCGCGGCATCCGGGTCATCGACTGGAAAAACGCCGACAAAACAAAATCCATACGTTACAGAGTGCGCGTTGAGCGCGGCGACTTCGTTGTCGATCGCTCATTCGGGCAAGACGAGCTTGAGCGCGCCAAGATATTTTTGGCCGATACCAAGACGCCGCAAGGCAGGCTTCTGATAGCCCAAGGGCGAGACCGCGCGAGCCTGATGGTTTCCGAGATCGAGCGCCTTGCCGCGGAATTCATCATGGAAGGGCGCTGCACGCTTGGCCATGCCATCGACAGCTATCTGCGCGCCTACGTGACCCCATTGATAGATTGCGGCGTAGACAAGGTCCAGCAAACAGCAAAGGCCGCCAGGGCGCGCCTGGAAAGCTGCCGCAACATTGAGATCTCCTACATCAAAAACGGCTTTGTCGTCCCGTCAGGGCCGCTTGCAGGCCTGAGGGAGCATGCCAAGGGCTTCGCCAAGCAAAAGATCGGAGATTTCTATATCGACGACCTGACGGAGCAGGAGACGACCGAATACATCGATGTCAGATTGCGGCAGGGCAAGGCCAAGAGCACGGTCAAGCGCGAGATATATGCCCTGCAAGCCGTCGTCAACAAGCTGCGCTTCACGGACAATAAAGCGTGGAAGCGCCTCAACGGCCACAATCCCTTTGCAGAAGCAGACAAGGCCAAGGTGAAGGGCGGCGAGCGGCGCCGACGGCGGATCATCTCGCCGGATGAAGAGGAAGCGCTGCTTACGGAGCTGCGCAAATGCCGGAACAAGGAAATGCCGCTCATTTTTGCCGTTGCGATCTCCACCGGCATGAGAAGGGCCGAGATCCTTGGCCTTCTATGGTCCCAGATCGATATCGAGCGCGGCGTCATCAATCTCGACGCGGATCAGACGAAAGCAGACGAGGAGCGTTTGGTCATCTTGCTGCCGGAAGCAGTGGAAGCCTTCAAGGTTATTCCGCGAGTGGACGATCGAGTCTTCCATTACAAGATCGAGGGCTTCAAGACGGTATTTCGCCGGGTGCTGGAGCGGGCGAAGCTCGATGGCATTCACATGCACGATACTCGTCGCTCTTTCATTTCCAGAGTGCTCAAAGACATTACCTCTTCGCCAGTGGCCATTGCAGACATGATTGGCGCCCGCAGCGTGGCGAATTTGCAGAAGCGGACCATCGAGCGCATCCGGCAAGGCAATATGATCGACGCTGGCTTCATTCAAACGGAGGAGGAGCTGCGTTCAGTCGTTGGGCACAAGGACGGGCAGACGACCGCGCGTTACGCGAACATGGCTCCGGAAAAAAAGCGGGAAAGTAACAAATAGCAGTCACGATCCTCGCTGCTATCTTTGCCCCATAAACTTTTGTTCGCTCTCTGGAGGCCCAGCGGTTGCCTCAACGTCGTTAAAAAATCGAACTAATGGCATGAGAGATCTGGAAAGCTTGCGTGCTGGTAATTAGTAATCATGACTCTATCGATATCGTAATTTAGCCGCTTGACAGTTTCCGAAATCATTTACGTTTACATCTCCGTGCCTTATCAGAGTGTTTCGGGTTGAAAGGAGACTGGCATGGCGCTGTTTATTAATGCTAAAAAGAGCTCAGCATTATTTCAGAAAATGTAGCATTTAAAGTAAAATTTGATGTGAAAATCTCAACGCCTGCGACTTTTAAAGTCGCTTTCAAAACTACACCAAGATTCGTTCAGAAATACCATTTTAGAGGTTTTGTAGCGTAAAAAAGACGGTGATAAGCTCTCCAGAACCGAACTTTACTTTGCCATCGCCATCCTCAACTTTATTTGGTTTTGATGAAGGGAAATCGATGGTGGTGAAGTGAAAATTTTTTCGCAAAAAAGTGTATGAAGTGACATCCGTCAGCGACTAATGGTTTATTATGGAAAGAATTTTAATTAATTTGAGGATGGTCACGATGTTGCGCTCAGAATCTAATGCTGTCGTCTTAAACGCTCGTTTTGAGGAATTGTTCGATGAAATAAAAATTCGTTTAAGAAATAACGCTAACGAGGACGTTACTTTCGATAAAGTGATAGAATCATTTTCCACCTTGAATCAGCTAAGTTTGATAAGTTTTTCTGGGCAGGATGATTTTAATCGGCTATATCAGCGTAGGGAGTTGTTTAAGAAATTGTTTTTCTTGCTCGATATAGTAAAAGAATTTTGGCGAAAAAAACCTTTGTATGGTGAAATGGTTAAATTTGGTTTCAAGTTGCTTAACGATTTTAATTATTACGAATTGCGTGATAAGTTAAAGGTATATTACTGGGTTAAGCGAAAATATCCTGAATTCATTGAAGGAAAAGGGCAATTTTATAAATATCATATAGATATTGAGTTTAGCAACGAAGAACTAGACGCTTTTTCCTTGGAGAAAAGACATCTTATTGATGATGCGCTTGCTAAAGAAATATTTCCACGTAGTGGATATTTTTTGCAATTTCCATTTAAAGAAAACGGTGCCCAGGATTTTTGGGAACTTTATAATGCATTGTTAAAATATTCAACGGGTGAGAAGGAAGTGCAGCCAATTGTAGAATTGTTGCCGGATAGAAATTAAGTAGTATTTAACTGAAACCTGCCGATTGCAGGATGATTTTTAGGAACTAATTTTTTAGCGGTCCAAGTTTTTTCATTGGCTACCATGACGGCAGCCACAATTTTCGTGTGCGCCTATCGTGGATGCACTTTCGCTTCAGTGGCTGCGATGTTCGCAGCCACTTTCGTTTACAGGCACTCGTTGTTTTTCTATCCGCGCCCTCGGCCAGCCGCAGAATTTCCAAACGTTATACTAGGCAACGATAAATGCCGAACTCGCTTGCATATCACGTCGTGTAAATGCGCTTGAGGGAAATGCCGCTGGGCGTCGATGAGCCGGTTTGTCTCGGCAGTGGCGCACTTTATTAGTGACTACTTGCCGTATCAGCACTTTCACGCCGCGGCCCTGCTAGGACCGTAGAGGGACCTGGTGCAAGCGTCGTTGAGCGCCTGCTCAATGACTTCCTCGCCATCGACGTCACCTGGCTATCTGCTTTTCTCGTCATTCCAGCACGAAGCGGATGTGCTTATCGCGTTCAACTCCTATAACCAATCTGTGAAACTGGGTGTGGAGACCAGCCTCGGCGGCAGTGGCTACACGCGTCGGCTCAGCAGCAGTTCGTGCAATGCCCATGCCATGCTAAGGGCAATGGCGCAGATGGAACGCTCGCGACTCATGGAGGCGATCTTGATAGCTGTCGCCAAGGCACCCTAGCGATTGTGGAAACTATTATAGCAACCACGCGGCGCAATGTTCAGTGCCGGACGGATTGGAGAGGCGCAGCTTGACTACCACTGCCATTATTCTAGGTGTGGAAGCTTCGGCCGCCGGAGAAGTGGCGTTGGTGTTTGAAAGCGAGGGCTATCTTCCTATTGCGGGCGTTGCTTAGAAGCTGGGTTGCCTCCAACGGACTTTGGAGCGACAACTGAGGGAGTCGAATATCACTGCGGAAGCGCTTCGACAAGCATCGCGCTTGATTCGCACGTTGCATCGACTCTCGGCCAGTGACAGCCTTACGATGATTGCTTGTGATAAGAGCTTTTCCGATCTGGCGCACATGCCACGGCGTTTTAGACGGCATCGGGAATGCCGCTCAGTTTCGGTCGTCGTTTGGTGCGCGACCCATGTCGATATACAACAAGAGCACATCTAACTCAACTACTCAAATTTATTAACATTATCCCAGGTAAGCGATAGTGCGTAATTCTTCAACAATATTCTCATTTTCATCATCAATGACCTGACGCTTAATCTCACCAACTATATTTTTAAGGAAATTAGTCTTTGACATCTTGCTCAAGGAAACAATTTTTGCGAAGTCTTCTGCTAAGTTCTTTGGAACTTTTATAGAGAGTCTTCGTTTATACGTATCATGCTCTGATGAGAAAAGTGGACTTAGTGTAGAAAGAATTTTCACATCAAATTCACCTAATGAAAATTTATGAATGTAAAATAATAATAATTTTTTTCGAAAATCTGTGGAGGCATTGGGGTCAATAGAAAAGCAAGCTAGATCTAATATATCGAGATATGGTGCAGGAAGAATCGCCTCAATGGATTGAGTGGCGATATTTCTATCCTTTCTAATTTTTGGCGTCGATTGTGCGGGAATAGATAATACTGTTTCGCAAACGTCACAAACGCCTACAAGTATATTCGAAGCTAAACCTTTCCCATCTGAAAAGGGGACATCACGATACCGATAGGTAGTAGAGCAGACACTCGCACACTTTTCACAAATGGCTTTACCTTTTGCACCCACTAAAAGAAATCGTTTTGTCATTTTAACCTCACTGATGAACACTAATAAAAGTCGTATCTGGATCTAAAAAATAAAATTTTATATACCATGTATTGGTAATAATGCAATGGACAGTAACTGACTTTTGCGAATGGTGCGGACTTTCGGTATGCTCCAACCCGGAACTTTTTGCAATAAATTTTGCTACATCAGCAGCTAAAATATCACCTGTGGCTAATAAGTTTTTCACATTGATGTCATCCCGTGCCTCATGATCAAACGCGCCGTTGTTTAGGGCCGCCAAGACCTTGGATTTCGCTTCTTTGTATCCCAATCACTCCTCCATTATACGATGATCTTCGTAAAATGCAAGCATTTTGCCGTAGCAGAAAAGTTGCATAATTGAAACAAAATTATAAACGTCGTGTGCAACTTTAAATGAGACCGAAAATGCGGGGCGGCCGTTGGTCGTCCCGCATTTTCCAAGCCCTGGATGGGAGGCGCTTGTGGATTCTATTTGGAAGCTACTAAGCATCGAATTCCAACAGGAGAGCCTAAATGCCCCTCGACAACCTGATCATCCACCTCTACTGCCTCGTCAGCGATGCTATGGCATCGCTTCACAAAGATCAACCCCTCCGGTGGGGAACTCCTCGGCATGGACTAGGACAAGTAGATCCACGCCTACTTCATGAGGGGATTGGCTCCGCTTCTTCCCTAGGCTTGGCTGCCGGACTACCTTCGCCCGCCAAGCCGCCAACCTCTGAGCCCGTAAGCGTGAAGTCCACGCCACCATCCTCACGTCCATCGGCCGCCGCGGGGCACTGTTCATCGCCGAAGGCTTCCCGCAATCAGCATGCAGCTTTTCGTGGCCCCTACTTCTCCAAGCTCATCAGGGGAGAGGCTGTCTCCGGCTACTACGAGGCAAAATAACAGATCCTCTACGGATTTCGCGGCATGCTGTTGGTCAACTCGGTTGGCATGGTGGGGATCTCCGGCTACAAGGGCTACGTGGGCATGACTTAGCAGACAATGGATTCAACGGCCCCGAGGCCTCAGGCTTGGCCTTCAAACGCCGACGAAGCGCAATATGAGGGAAGATTGCCTGCCGGCGAATGGAGGGGACGATGATGTTTGCGCGCAGGCTGGTCGAAAAGGTCATTGGCTAGCTTGCCAAGAGGGTGTCGATCGAAATGTGCTATTAGATGTCGTCAAGAACCTGTTCCATCATCGTAAAACCCGCTATTGCGACTTGGCCAAGAACGCTTCATAGCTCTTTACACTGATCGCCTTTGCCGATCTGGTGCTGGCCGGTATGTGCCTTACCATCACCGAATCCCACAATCTGTCCTGATTGCAGAAGGATGCGAAGCGTCGCGTCGAATCTAACGAAGAACGGGCTTGAGCGGTTCATCGGTCGATCTTTTGGCGCGCCAATCTTGCAAAGAAAACGAGTTGATCAGCACCTCCTTAAGTAGTTTTCGTTTCAGTAAATTGACGGCTTATCTTCGATTACAAATATTCTATAGGTAGAGCTATTAAATCCAGCAATGCATAGAACAAAAAAACATTTTTAAAAAGACGTTCTCTTCTAGATAATGTTGTATCATGGAAACTTAAACCGGCGGAGGTATGCTGCGAGAAGTCCTCGAAGTATTTCGTTATACGGTGAGCTCAGCAGCTACTAATTTATAGGCTGTGTTAATGCGCGTCTAGGTAGGACACATTTTTGCTCCCATGGCTGCGACCTTCGCGGCCATTTTCGTTTACGGGAAATCGTTGTTCGCTTTGCATAGATCCAGCGCCTGCCGAAGCATCTTCAAAATATCAAACTGGGAATCTGGAATGCCGAACTCGCTTGCCTATCACGTTGTCGTAAATGCACTCGAGGGCAAGGCTGGCTGGACGCCGATGTCCAGGTTCGTCTCCGCGGTGTCGCACGCGATCAGTGGCCACCTGCCGTATCGGCGCTACCATGCCGCCGGCCGCGCAAGAACGGCTGAGGGAGCTGGGGCCGGTGTCGTCGAGCGCATGGTCAACGACTTCCTCGCCACCGACATCAATCCAGGCTATCTGCTTCTCTCATCATTCCAGCGCGAAGCCGACGTGCTTATTGCGTTCAACGCCTATAACCAGTCCGCGAATCTGGGCGTGCAGACCAGTCTCGGCGCCAATGGCTACGCGCGCCGGCCAAGCAGCGCATCTCGTAATAGTCCGGCCAACGGCAATGGCAATGATGCAGGAAATGGCGGAAATGGAACGCTCACGGCTGGTCGAGACGATCCTGATAGCTGCCGCCAAGGCACGCTAGCGATTGTGGAGACCATGATGGCGACCACGCGGCGCAATGCGCAGTTGCCGAGCGGAGGAGAGAAGCGCAGCTTGACCAGCACTGCAAAGATCCTGGGTGTGGAGGCGTCTGCTGCTGGCGAAGTGGCTCTGGTGTTTGAAAGCGAGGGGCACCTTCCCATCGCTAGTGTCGCCCGCAAGCTTGGTTGTCACCAGCGGACTTTGGAGCGCCGGCTGCGGGAGTCAAATATAACGGCCGAAGCGCTTAGACAAGCGTCACGCTTGGTTCGCGCATCGCATCGACTCTCATCCTTCGACAGCTTGACGATGATTGCCTTTGACGAAGGATTTTCTGATTTGGCCCACATGACCAGGGCATTTCAAACCGCATCGGGAATGCCTCCTAGTCTCATACGCAAGTTGATGCGCCTTAGCCAAAATTCCTTGCCAGCGCTAAGCCCCAGCCTTTAACTGCCCGTCTTGTCATAAGCCCTTTAGTGCTGAGGGTTTCGACAGCCTTGGGCTTTGATCGCTCTTAACGTGGGCTTTGACAGGCGTTAAAGGCCACATCCTTCTTTATTCCCTTCCATTTTCACTTCCAATTCCACTTCTTCTTGCTGCCGACATAGTTCTATCTGATGGCGTGTAGGGCGCGCGCCAACGTTCGGTCGCGAGCGGTGACTCCGCATGCGCGGGTTCCGCGTTTGCTCGCGGGTTTGCCATCTACGTCCGCCTAGATCTACGCCGGACTCAACTCGCGAGCATTCGTTGCTCCTCTTGCGCCACGCCTCGCGCTCCGCAGACATCCCATTTCGCAGTCCCTCGCTTGGGATGGCATCTCGCTTTGAGGCCGATCTGAGTTCAACAGCGTCAATTTCAATATCGTCAATATTGCCAATCTGTTTGCTGGTGTCGCATAGATTCAATCTTTTCGACAGCCGTTGCGTTATTTTTCTGGTTGTCGGAGAGCAATGGAATGCTTAATCACCGGCGCAGGAGTTTGCGCTCTCTATCTCAAGATTTTTTTGTATTTTTCTTGTGCTGTCCCGTTGAGGGAGTGTCGGGGGAAGAAATGGTTGAGCAAAAGTAGTTGTTAGCCCTTTCCCGCAGGTAGATGGCAGTGGCGCGCGCCTGATCGACGACGAATGCTCGGTCCTCTGGGGAAAGGCCGCTGAGATGGGCTTCAATGGCCGCGGCCTGGTCGGTTTTGCGATCGCTGGATGTCAGCAGCAATTCATTCATTCTGCAATCAAAGAGCTCCGCGAGCTCTGACAGGCGCGGGATCGATGGCAAGACGATGCCGCGCTCAAGTCGCGAGATGGCCTCGTTGCCGATTCCCAAGCGCTCGGCAACATCCTCTTGTGTGAGGCCGACTCGGACTCTGTGGCTCGCGATGGCGGCGCCCACTGTTTGGGAAATTTTTTTGAGTCGTTGAGATTCCATGGGGCGTCCTTGTGATGGTTCAACCCGAATGGTGGCTATTAGGCTTATTTGTTTGAAGGACTTAAAAAGTTGAAACACAACTAAAATAGTTTATTATTCGTTCGCAGCATGTTTTTCTCTAGTGCAATGTCCCGGAACCCTTAGGTTTGGCAAGAAGCCGCAGGCCAAGGCATGGGGGCATGCATGGTGGGGAGCATCAGTATTTGAGGCCGCTGCCTGGTTGCAGTGAAAGGCCGGCGGCGGGAGCAAGGTTGCTAGGCGAATGAGCAGAACATGGTAGTGAGCTTCAACAGCAGCGTTGGCGATGCTCCCTGCCTGTAACGACGCAGGCAGATAGAACAGCCAGTTAATGACAAGCAACAAGTAGCAAATAGAAGGGTTTAAAAATGTCCAATTCTCCGAAAAGCTTGCTTACAAGGATCACATATTTTGCGATTAAAGTTTTGTGTTCGGTTGTCGTGGTAGTGACCGCTCCCAAGCCGGCGGTGATACCGATGATGGGGGCGGTGTTTGTTTTCTGGATTTGGCAATTGATCGCACACTACCGGCGCGGCCTCATAGAGCTCAAAGCGGCATTGAAGCGGGGGGAACGTATTAATCCCAGGATGGTGTGGGCCGGAAAACTCAAGCAGAAATTCTTGGTCTCAATCATTGCAGCGGTGGTCTTCCCGATTCTTGGAATACCCGCGGTGATTATTTTCTGGATTGTCGATTGGGTATTTCTCAGCAAACAAATGGCTGCGGTTCGCGCCGCCGCGCCGCCCACCTACGCAGACAAGGCCGGCGTCGCCAGTGGCGACGTGAACGGAGCGGAGTGGGGCTATTCCTGTTCTCGGTTCGATTTGATGATCAATTTCGAGCGCGACGAGGCAAGGTTGGTATCCCATGTCGACAATGTCGGTGTAACTATCTTGGGTATTAAAGGCGATATTTCGACGCGTTTTGATCGCGCTTTCCGGTTGTCAGACCTGGCCTGTGCCGTCAAGGAAAATAGCACTAGCATTTACTTTTTTGCATTTTCTCAAGAGGTTGTGGTTGGAACACCTATCAGCGTGAAATGGCGAGGCGACGAGCTTGTCAGAGAAGGCTCTGCCCGCCTTGAACGAAAATGGCATTCCACGCCTGACTTTGACGCATCCTTCAAGGAGATCGGCCCGGTGCTGGCGAGCGACTTCAATCGTTACTGGATGCCGATTCAAAAAAGAATATTTTCAATGGGACACGCGAGAGCGGATGCCTATGTCACCGAGCATCAGGATAGCTTGGCTGCGGTGAGGCTTAGCGCACGCGCTGCATGGAAGGCTGAACGCGAAATCAGCATGGCGCGCGTGAGCGAGCTTAAAGAGCTTGCAGGTCTTGGCGAGGCATTTTTAGAAAATGCCCTGTATGACAACGGCTCGCTAGCATGGACCATTGCTGCCGACAAGAGTGGCCGCGCTGTAGTTGAGTTGAATGGCGACGTGTGGATCGGGTCACTCAAAGACGCTTGCGCGACGGCGAGCTTGGATGAAATTCCCGCAAAAACCGACGGCGCCGCACCCACCTTTGCACTGGGAATAGTCGTCAAGGATGACGAGTTTGAGCGCTCGCAGCTCCGCAAGCGCCGCTTCCAGCTCATGGTTGGCTATCCGAAGGCGCAAATTACAACCTGGATCGATCGAATTGAGATCCTTGCTCGATAGCAGGCGCTGGACTAGGACGCTGGGCAAGGCACACGCCTCGCCCAGTGATCGTTGCCGCTGCTGCGGCCACAGCATTCATCTGTTTTAATTAACTTATAGGAAATACTGATGCGTAAAATTTTATCCGCGCCTTTAATTGCGCTCGTCCCATTTGTGCTGTCCGCATGCGCCAACCCCGGAATGCAGGGCGGCTCGAATGTCCAGCTTCAGCAGGCCATCAACACGGTGGGCGCCATGCTTAATGGGACTGTGCCGACTTCGGCAACTGCCACTAACCCAACTAGCCGGCCAGCAGCCCCCACTATCGCTGCCGGTGAAGGCACTCCGAAATTAATTAATGGAACAAGAATTATCATCGACGGGCCTCGCCCCAAAGATCCACGCTGGGCTGGAAAAACCATTGAAAGCACACCGCTGTATAAAATATTTGATCGTAATCCTTTGCAGTCGCGAAGCAACCTTTGGCCCCGTATAAGCATTCGCCTTGACGACTACTCGGAAAGCCTTTCGTTAGTAGATTCGTCCGCGCAATATGGGCTATATGGCAACCTCGCGCGCCCTCTTGAGTGCATTAAATTCACCGCTGTAATTTGGACCTCTGAGAAGAAATCCCAAAAGGTTGATGGAGTGGTGATGTGTAGCGTAGACATCAAGGACGATGACCGATACATGAGCATTGTGGCAATGCGCCATTATGGTGGAAGTTTAGGTCCACACATGTATACGTCTGAACAGGTGCGGACCGCTGGACCGTTAATTCCGAGAAGGTTGGTGCCACAATCCACCAGCGAGGATGCTAAGTTTTATTTAAACGCTCAACATCTGCTTTCCTCACTATTCATCAAGACCGGATTCCAAGGGCCAATCGACGGTGATGCGCGGCTGTGGTTCATTAATCTCACCAATGCCAAGTTCTGATCAAAAAGGGAAGAGTAGAAAGGGGTGACTACGCAGTGCATTGCGAAATTGCCCCAAGTCGATACTCGATTGTTGGCTCAGTTCTGAGCTTACCCAGGGAATGCAGACGCGTCTAAGTATCAGCATCTAATCAAAAGATAGACGATAGAGGCGATCGCGTCTGGACACTGCCGTATGAGGAGCAGATGGTCATGGGAGATGGGCTGCCAATGAAATCGGAAGCTCATTTTTTTATACACCTGACGCACCGTTGGTATATGCTTTTGCTATGAGCGCTGAGATGGACCTCCCAGCGCTCTCTAAACCACATGTTGCCTCGAAGGGGATTGCATGATTGACGATTTGACCGGGGAACGGCTGATAATTCAAAACGGCTATTTGATCCTAGCGGCTGCTCAACGCCCACTCGTGGAAGCTATCTTGCAGGAGCATGGTTGTCCTGCTGTCTGGTCCGCTGCCGTATCTTCGGTGGAGAGCTACATCGACACTACGCCAGACGATATACGCAACGTTGCGGCGTGGTCGCTGGTATTTGACGAGAGCGATGATATTGAGGCTCTTCAAGCCGCGCTGGATGCTGAGTAGCAAAATTTGAACTTGTCCAGCACTGCGCTGACGCTATTGGCCATGCCAAGTGAGCTGCTCGCCGAGCCCAGTTGCATTGTTTCTTCGGAGAGTGGCGATATGCCATCCGCCTTGGGCACTTTTTTTGCAAACAAGAGTAATGGCATCGAACGGGGCCTGCGCTATGCCAGCGGCTAGCGCGCATTGCGGGTCCATATTTTCCAGAACCACTCGTATCTCAGCGCCGTCGTCTACAGCGCATCCATCCACGTGCAAGGCCTCAACACTTAGCTCCAATGCGATCTTGGATAGGGAGCTGCCATCCGCCCTAGTGGCAATCCAGCATGCTTGCAGCAACGCCAAGCTATACACTTCTAGGCCACCTTCCGCCATGGGCGAGTCGAGCCACGCGAGAAGTGATGGGGCCTCATATGACAGGATATCTTCTTTCGTTGGCGCCGCCAGGGCAGTCTCCATGCCAGGATTGCTGCTGGCGCTTTCTTTTACCAAGTGATGAATCTGCCCTATGGATTGTTCTAGCCTGTCGATGCGACCGCAAAGCAAGGAGCGCAGATCGTCAATGTCGCCAGCAGTGTCAAACTCCATTGTTGGTGATCCGCGCGGGCCGTCCTGCGCCTCGTCAATGTAGGCGGCCAGCGCTTTGAGCGGCGAATCTTCGATTCCCCTTGAGCGGGCAATTTCACGAAGCCGCGCTTTTCGTTTTGGATTCAGTTGAAAATAGACGCCTCGGCTTTCCCACAGACTTGGCTTGCTAGGCTTTCCGGATTTCATAGGCAAATTCATATCTTTCATATGCTCCGCATGGTTCGCCGAGCTCCTTTCGTTCAATGCATCATCCTCAGCGTTCACACTATCCATAGTCGTGCTCCTGGCAGTCATTTCGATCATTTCGCTCTTTCCCCCACAAGTAAAATCTCTATCGACTCAGCCCTAAATCGTGCTCGCCAAGCCAGGTAGCCGGCGGCCTTTTGTATGGAGATTTTCCCTGCGGCGAGCCCGGCGAATCAGCGGTGGGGGACATAGCTAAACCTATGGAGGAAGAAGGCGTCAAGATAGAGAACGGAGAGAAGCGGACAGAGCATGTCGCTGGCGAGATGGCGCCGACATTGGCCATGATATTGGGACTGGCGATGCCGTTGGCAGTGGGGCCGAAAGGCCGAGAGCCCGAACGCATTCGCCGGATTGCCCTCGAAATGAGATTTCTGAACGATGTTGCCCAGCTTGGGGAAGATGCGCTCGCTGGCGCCTTTGGCGACTCATAATCAAGCGTGGTCCCCTTAGCGCGGCTGCGCCTCATGCCAAAGGCCAAGACATCCATCGCCTTGCTTCGTTCGCTTGGCGCTCCGTCCTGCTGTTGATGGGACTCGGGGTCGCCAGCTCCCAAGGCACCAAGGTTTGCGAAAAGGGTGGTGGCGAAGCGGGAGCGGCTGGCGGCAACATAGCTCCATTCGCGATCCGCCATACGTGGATTCACGAGGACATAGGCCGATTCGAATGTGCGCCCTTGGCTCTTGTGATTCGTCAGGCAAAAGGCATGGTCAAAGCGCCCAAACGACGCGGGTATGCGAACGATCTTTTCTTGGCGCTCGTTTGGCTCGTCGAGCTCCACCACGAGCATGGCGCCGGCCGCGGCGCGCTCAATTGTCGCAATGCTGGCAGCCACGCCATTTGAAATGCCCAGCGACCTGTCATTTTTGGTAAAGACGATTCGATCGCCAGGCGCGAAGCGCTTGATGTCGGTAGTGTCGTCGCGGTGGATGATCTCGGCCTCAATTCCATCTGCATCGCGAACGATGCCTCTTTCGATAAGAGCGGCCCGCGCCTTGGCATTGAGCTCCGCGACCTCGGCGCGCGTGCCGGCAATGATCGCCTTCTGCGTCAATGCGGCCTTGTCTTGGTCCCATGCCTCGATCAGCTGGGCAACGGTGGCGGAGTGGCCCGAGACCAGCTTGAGCCTCCCGCGCTCGTCAAGCATCTCCAAGCCGGCGCGTGCCTCGCCCGTGGCGAAGAGCTCCACGGCCTTGCGCATCCATTCGAAATCGTAGCGGCCCCTCCATTTTTCAAAGGCCCGCGCCAGCTTGGCGTCGCCCGAGCAAATCGATTCGAGCGCCTGCAGCCGCGCCTCCTCTGGCGCCTCGCGCAAGGCCTGGATTTGACTCTTCGACAGATTCCCGCGCGCTTCGAGCCAATTGAGCAGGGGAGAGAAGTCGGTCCGCTGTCTCTGGATGCTGGAAATCTCGGCCTTGCCGTGGCGGATGGCTAGCGCCCGAAAGATCCCGCCCGCGTCAATAGGCTGCAACTGCTTGGCATCGCCGACCGAGACCAGCTTCGCGCCGGCCTTGATGGCCTCGGCTTGCAGGAGGCCAAACTCTCGCGATCCGACCATGCCAGCCTCGTCGAGGATCAAGATGCTTTTGGAATCGAGTTTCATTCTGCCCTTCTGAAGCGACAGGAGCAGGCTGGCGATCGTGCGCGAAGGGATGTCCGCCTCTCGCGCCAGGTTCAAGCTCGCCGCGGCCGACTGGCAGCAGCCAGAAACGTTAAACCCTGCGGCCGCATATGCCACGCCCAAGGCTTTCAAGAGCGTCGTTTTGCCCGTGCCTGCCCATCCCTCCACAAAGGCATGCCTGCCAGTGTCGCAGGCGATGTGCAGGGCCGCGGCGCGCTGTTGGTCCAGGAAGACGCCGACTCCCAGCTTGGCTTTGAGCTCGTGTTCCAGGCGTTCGAACTCATCGCCAACGACGGAGCGGGCGACCTGATGCGCTCGATCCGGGGAGAGCCGCTCCACCGAGGCGCTGATCGAAGCCTCAAGATCCAATGTGGCCTTCGAAGTGAAGATCTCTGTGAGATGCTCAGTGCGGCCCAGCTGAACGACATTGGAGTGAGCCAGGAACTTTTCGAGCTCCGCCAGGCATTCCTCCGCGTTCCAGTGGCCCATGGCCTTTTCGCAGATGAGGGCGAGGGCGTCTTGGGCGGTCGCGCAAGATTGGCTCTCCAAAAGCTCGGCCAAGACTGCATCGCGATCAATTTCAAAAGGTGTTTCAATGTCAGGCTGCGCAGGCTTGTCGTGGCCGGTTCGCATCGAGGCGACGGCTTCAGGCGTCAAGCCCAGCTTTGCGGCCATTTCCTCGAAGTTTTCAAGAAGATCCGGCAGCGAGGGCTCGGCCTTGGCGGAGCGGGTGTTGAGGGCAGCAATTTCCCGCGCGACGGCTCCATCCGCCTCAAGCATGCCGCATTCGCGCACATATTCTGCAATTTGCTTTGAGCGCGTCGACAGGGCGTCGCGTTGTCCCTGGTCGATTCCGCGAATCGTAAAGTAAGGGCCGGCTGGCTCCACGTCGAAGCCAATGCCCCGTAGCCGGCTCGCTAGCTCGACGCGAAAGAGAATGCCTGTTGCAATCTTTGCCTCAAACTGGGCGCGGTGTTCCAGGGCGCTCCATTCCTTGCTATTTTTGCGCTTGGCCAAGTTGAAGAAGAAGCCATGAATATGCAACTGGGGTTCGCCGGCGCGGCTGCTGAAATGCGTATAGCATGCTGAGATTGTGGCTCCGGCCTGCTGTTTTACTCTGCCGCCTTGGCCGTGCCTGGTGATCGAGCTGTTCTCAACATAGGCCAGAGCGCTTTTTGCCGAGTCCTGCAGGCAAGCGATGAGTGCGTCGCGCGTCTCCTTGTCTGCGCCGGCAAAGATCGCCGAGACATCTTTGACAGAGGAGAAGGTCATGTCGAGCCCCATGACATGATTGTCGCCGGCACCTTTGACCAAGGCCTCGCCTGATAGAGGATGAAATCCCTTCGCCAAGCGCTCTACATGCTCGCGCTCGGCATGGTCAGAAAGCCCGAGCAGCGCGGCGCCGCCACCAGTCCAGAATGGCGGAGGCCCCAAGTCCCCATCAGGTCCCCGAGCATAGTCGTCAAAGTCTCCTCGCTGGCGCGTCGTGTCCATAGGGCCGCCAAGATAATGCAAGTATCCCTTGGAACTGTGGCCTTTTTTAGCTTGGTTCGATGCAGAATTTATTTTCGTGATTGAAAGCAAATGACACCTCCTTATTGAATAGCAAGCTGGCTCGCTTTTGGCGCTTTGCTTTTCAAATTTCCTTGCCCAGAAAGGGGCGAAAACAAGGGGTGGCTGGGAAGCCACCCCAAGCCGAGCGTTAGTCCATCCGTTCGGCCAGCTCATCGCCCCTAAGATTTGCGTATCGGACCAGCATGGATACGTCGCTATGGCCGACAATCGCCATGATTTCAAAGACCGACAACTTGCGCTTGTAGAGCACCATCCGACTGATCGCCTCGTGGCGAAGATCATGGAATCTAAAATCAATCAGTCCGGCCCTAGTCACAAATTTATGGAATCCTGAGGAAACACTGACCGGAAGGCCTAAGAGATGGAAGACCCGGGAGTTGCCAGCGACTGCCTCTTGTTGAAGATTCTGCATGAAGGCTATGGCCTTGAAAGAAAGCGGCACTGCGCGAACCTTTCTTCCCTTGGTTTTTATCGCGGGAATCGTCCATAACCTTCTGTCAAGGTCAAACTCATCCCATTCGGCCAAGACAAGTTCCTGCAAGCGAGCGCCAGTCTCAAGCGCCATTTGCATGAGATGGAACCATTGATTCCGAGATGGCGCCTTGCATGCTTTGAGGACCGCCTCCAAGCGTAGCTGCTCTGGTTCGGAAAGGCGTCGCGTGCGCCTATTTTCCCAATGTTTCGGGAAGTGTTTTTTGGAGAAGTTGAGCTGCTGGGCCGGAAGGTTGAGGGTCTCCGCTCGCCACCTGCAGGCCATCGACATAATTTGCAGATGAACCGCGATTGTTGAATAGCTGAATGTAGTGCCAATCCTGGTTTTTTTTGTCAGCATGCGTGCGATGTAATTTTTATTCCACAAGGGCGTCACGTCCTTGAGCGTTATATTGCCGATCACGCGCAAAATCGTCGGCGCTGTTTTTTTATGTCGCGGAATAGATTCATCGCTTTCGCAAAAAGCTTGGACAATGTCTCGCAGGCGCTCATCCATCAGGCCGGCGAGCGTAGCTTGTTTTTTGTCGAGGCGCTTCAGTTTTTTCGATCGTTCCTCCGCAAGCTTTTTAAGCTTTGCCTCGATAATCTTCGAAAAATCTTCGGCATCGCATCTTTGCTCAAAGGTTTTCACAACTGAGGTTTGCCCCTTGACTCGAATGGTTGCCTGCCAAGTGCTCGGCTTGTTCTTGCGTGGTCGTTCAACGATGGTAGCCATATTTTTCTCCTAGGTTTGGTTTGAAGGTGCACCGCATACTTCCGATGAATGGGCTTTTCTGCCGGCCGCATGTCGGATCTATAAACGGGGTTTTAGCAGCGCTAATGCCGCGCTACATCCACACACAACAAATCCCGTAAACGAGACGGCAGCGCAAGGCCTTGCGGGTTATGATTTCGGGCGCGTCTACACAAAAAACCTACCTCGCGGAGCACCAAAAACTCTCTCAAACCACTCTAAATACAGTCGTGTAACGACATAAAATTATCTTTTGAGCCACAAAACATTGCGTAATGTGAGTTTTTTGGGGCATATGAAGCAGATGAATTAAATCGGTGCAGCGCAGTGCAGCGGAGAAGTATCCGATGAGCGGTAATTTTGTTGTGTAGAGGGCTTGATTTAAAAGCGGTGTTCGAGGGATGCCGCAGTTTAGAATTCTGGTCGGTCAACGTCGAAGTAGGCGGAAATGCAAATATTTACTTTTGGATGTGAACTGAAAACGTTCTGCGCCGAAACGACGAACCATGCGAGAAGCATGGTTCGCGAAGAAATCCAGTTTGAGATGAAAGCCCATCAGCTTAATGGCGCGCTGCGTTAAGGATGGCTATAGCCGTATAGAGGTTCGAGAAAACGCTCTCACGGCCAGATGATCACGCCTTCATCTGTCGACGCAACGGCACCATGAGATCCTCGGCGAGCTCTGCAGCTTGGAAGAGCAATGCAGCCCGCGGCCGATCGGTGGACGAGGTCGGCGCCTGTTTCCCGCTGGCCATGCGCATTGTTCCGGAATTCGGACTGGCTTCCTGCTCCGCTCGCGTTCGCCAGCCCATATACTCACTCGCCTCGATCGATGCTGCCAATGCGACGTGCGTAATGCGCTGGGTCGGGTCGATTTTGTCTAAAAGCCATGCTCCGAATGCCAAGGCTGCGCTGAGTTCTCGCAATACGTCCTCTTCGATGACGGCAAAGGCGCCGAATCCGCTGCGATTGTCGAGCTCTGTTCGATCTAGGCAGAGGCGGAGTAAAATCGAGCCGTTTTCTTCAAGTTGGATTTTAGCGCCGCGCTCCTGCTCCAACACGAGAGCAGCGCCTTCGATGCCACAGTCAACCCCCTTCGACCTGACAAACAGTTTGGGCTCGATAAAAAGAGCCTGTTGGTGGAGCGCTTCGGCCAGAACGGGAGCCTCCAACTCGGCTGGCCGCAGAATTTGTTGGATAGGGCCACCAACGATGCTGACCAAGAGGGTCGGGGAGGCATGACTGTTTTGCCGAGCCTTGGGCAGCAAGCTTAGAGCCGCAGCCGACAGCGCAGCCTTGTCGAGAGGCCCTGCCGTGTTCGCAAGCTGGTAGTCGTGGAGGGCGCGCGTAACAAGGTCCCGGAGTTCGTCGGCAGTTTTAAAGCCTGCGCGAAAATGTCCAGCCTGCCAAGCACCCACCTCGGAGATAAACTTCGCCTGCAGATCGTCTCGCTCAACACCCTCTTGCACAAACATCAAGATAGGTTTGCTTCCCCGAGCTTCGAGATACTCTTCATGAGTAGGGGAGACTCCTGACGAGCCTTGGATATATCCGTAACGGGAGCCAAGTATGAGGACTACCAAGTTCGCTGACCGCAATCCCTGCAGACACGCGATTTGGGGCGAAGTGGCCTGCGCGCCGAAGTCTTCCGCAACTACGGGTTCGTGGCGCAGGGCGACAATCGCTGACTGCGCTGCCGCTCGGAACTGCTCGAATCCACCGATTAGTGAACTGATGAAAATTTTCATGCAAAGTCTCCAATGTTTGGCCATCAATCTATATTGTAATCGCTCTCACGTTGGGGCTTTTCACGTTTCGATCTTCGGCTTGCGCAAATAACTCTTAGGCCAAGCCGATAATGAAAAGTCATCTATTCTCACAAAGGATAAGGGCCGATTACGACGAGCACGGCATTTCCGCAGATGGCACGGATTGGAATTCCAATAAGTCCGCGGCGGGAGCGCCGCGGAAGCTTCGAGGTTGGCGTAGGGAGTTGGCGCGGCTTGCCCAAAGGCAAAGCCGCGGTCAACGGTCTTCTATTCTATATCTATTAATAATCTATAGATGTAGGCCCTGCGTCCGGTTTAAACCCGAGGAGCTTCCTACTGGAACCCGAGCATCTTTCGTATTAAACCCGAGTTATTTTGGTGAACTTCCCATTTGCACACGAGCAATTTCCTGATTAAACCCGAGCTGGCGAGCATTCCGGAAATTCATCTGCTCCGTTAAACCCGTCAGCCCGTTTTTTTGATGAACAGATCATCCCAAATCAGGTCTGGACGCTCACAGCGCGACCCTGCGAGTCGTCGGATACGACAGGTCGTTTGGTTCGTCGGAGGATTCATACCAAGACGGGGCAGAGTAGGATGGCTGCTCTGGCCCGTGTGTGATGACAACAGTCCAAGCGTCGCTGGACTTCCCGTTTCTGATAATTTCGAAGTCTGCGACAAGCAAGGTTGCAGAGTTTCTCAACTCTGTCAGAGCGGTAAGTATCATCGCTGGAAACGTCCGTTGCTGTCCCTCGAAGCCGCACAGTTCTCGTATATAGCCGATCGTGAGCCCAGGAAAGCTTTTGTGGGTGGATAGAAAATCATGGAGCCACTGAGCGAGCGAGTAAGCTAGCCCATTGCGGCGGCCACAATTAACTTTGAATTGATAGTCTAGGCTCAAGGCCGCGGCCATCCATGGCATGTCCATCTCAACAAAATACTTCTTTTCTTGGCGATAGGCGGCCGCGACCAGCTTCCCTGTGTGGGCATGGCCGTCGTGAAGCGTCACTTCTATGGTCGCGCGCGACAATCGCTCGACGCTTTGCCAGATCCGCCGCAAGGCGCCACCGCAGTGGTCCGACGACCCCATCAGCGTTGCAATTGCCGCCAGCTCTATGCGGATAGGAACATTATGGGCAGGCGCTCGCTTGACAATGTTCATGACGGCATGCCAGACCTGTTTGTCCCTCATATACAGCCGTTCGCCACAGAGCGTTAACGCGTATTTTCCCTGTGCCTTTACGGGGCCATCGTGGGGTATGCCTAGCACGGTCCGGCCGGAGCTAAATAGGGCGCTTCTTGCCATAAATGCGGGGCATCGATCAGGGTCAAAGAAGCTCGGCAGGCGCAAAGGGTAATTTTTAGCCGCCGGCAGAGCTATTTTCTCAGTTTCCCGCATGTTCTTAACCGGGACAGACTGAGTTGCAATATAAGTGGCTGCACTGCGTGGCCGAGCCGGCTGCGGAAGATCCCAGTCATCTTCTGGCGCCGGAGCCTCTATTGCTACGCCTTCTTGTCCATAGTTTGTCATCATCTTTTCCTCTCGTGGTGATTTCATGTGATCGGCTTCCCGGAATGGAAAACGATTAGGCCGGATGCTTGGCGCCTGCGATGACAGGCGTGCGCCGTCAAGCCCTGACAGGTTTGCTGGGCAGTGTCGGAATATTCCTTTCAATGTATTGGAGCGGCCGAGCGGCGCGGTCCTGCCGTCTGTCGGCGGGGCGGCTGAAGTTCCTAACCGTGGACAGTGCTAAGGCTGGGCCAGTCGGCCACGGCCATTCACCAACGGAGAAAAGATGAACAGCTTTTATGGAAAACAATGCAATTGCGTAGGGGAATGTCGCTGCTCGAAGGATGAAGACGCTGGCACTCTCTCTCTTGCGGCCACGGCGCAAGCAGAGCGCATGCGCGTGAAACTCATGCTCGTCAAGGACTTTCAGGTGCAGTCGGCATTCATCAATGTCACTAAGCTGGCTAGCATTCTCGGCATTTCCCCCTCGACCATTTGGCGGCAAATACGGAACAGACAGTTTTTCATTCCCTATCAAATCTTCAATTGCACCCCGATGGTTTGCATAGATGACTTGGTGGAGTGGTATTGCTCACGCGACTGCCTGTCTGCGTTGGAGGCCGCAGAACTCGAAGAGCGCGAAAAAGACGAGAAAGAAAAAACCAATCTTGCCCGCAAGATGAAGGACGAGGCAATGTCGCGGGCGCGAGCCGCAACGATCGTTGAAGACGCCATGGCTGCTTTGGGATTGGCCGGCAATGGCAAACGCGGGACTGGCTTTCGGCCGGGACGCTGACTCGTCAGGTGTGTAGTGGACTAGGCCGCAAGAGCAATGCTCTCGCGGCCTAGTCCACTTATGTTTTGATGTTCAATGAATGCTGATGGGTGGGATAGCCACGACGCCGAGAATGCGCATGTCCGACTCCTCAAGCACGGGAATGGCTTCAAACGCTGGGTTCGAGGCGACCAAGATATATGCGCCACCGATAATTTTAAGTGTTCTCACCACGCGGCCGACGCCAACGACATCTGCGAACACGATGTCGCCATCCTTGGGCTCTGCATTGAGCTCGATCTCGACCATGTCGCCGTCCTTAATGCCAAGCTGGCGCATCGAATCCCCCTTGATGCGCACTTGCTTTTTTGCATGTGTAATTGCTGAGTCCATGCGCGCATGATGACTTTTCTTCGCTATTTCCTCGGCTGCGTCGACAGCGACGGGTGAGGTGAGTGCGACTGGTGATACTGCTGCGGCAGCGCCGGCGCCAGATGCAGTCGCTGATTTCGCTGACAACTGATTCGGCGCTTGCTTGCGATCGCGGGTTTCTCCGGCGATGCGCCACTTTTCAAAGACCGCCGCGAGCGTCTCGAGAGGCGCATCGTTAAGCGCATCCTTGTTTGTCAAAGCGTCAGTGGCATCCTTCTGGACGAGGTCATAGGAGGAGAACCCGTCGAAAGCAAAAATGTGCGCCTCCAGTGGCGAGAGCCCGGCGCTTGCGGGCTTGGCCTCGGTGGACTTCGATTGAGGCGCGGGCTTCCCCGTGCCATTTTTCTTAGTGTTTCGAATCATTGGAGAGAGCCTCTTCGTTTCGCAATGCGCCGCGATCTCAGCGTGGCATGAGCGGTAGGAAGAGTGCTTCCGCCGTCATAGCCGGATCAGAGTCTCTCCGACTTTTTAAACTTTCGCAAGACCCGTTTTCTTGCCGCGTCGTATGCGGCAACGGTCAGCCCTAGTGAGGATCTAATTTCTCTCGCGGGCATGTCCGACAGAAGGCATGCGAGAACGTCTCCGGCGACAATGTCGGCGCTGGCTCGAAGCTGGCCCAGTATCGTTTTGGTGGAGATGCTGTTTGCCAATCTGGCCTCGGCTTGCAAGACTTTCTCCTCGGCGGAGATGTGAAAGTTTTCCCCCTCGAATGACCATTCGATAATGTCCTCGATGGAAATGCCAGAAGCCGTTCGGGTTGATTGCTTGTTTCGATCAGCTCCGGCAATGCTGCGCATGGTCATGACCATGTAGATCTCAAAAATGACGCTCTTGGGCCAGCGGCGGCGCTGATCCAATGTCAGGAATAGGGCTTCATGCATGAGGTCCAGCGGCTCGGAGAAATGGGTTCCCTGTATGTATTTCCGCGCCACCCCTAGCAAGATCTGTTTTTCGCGAGCGCTGATGTTGGCGTAGGCGAGCATTGTTTCTTCCGGTGTTCCATATTGCGTCATTGCTGTCATTTGCTTCCTCCGAGTAGTTGTCTTCCTGCCTTGGTCTGCAAACTGAAAGCGACTTCTGCCTAGCCGGATTTGTTTGGCTGACCAACGGCGGCGCCGGCCGCTCGTCAAGCTGGTCAACGTCCATGTCGGAAGCCAATTCTCCTTCGCAGTGCTGTTATTGGCATAGGGAGAAGCGATGAACAACGACCGTGGTCGGACCGAATTTGACTGGGGCATTTCAGCCCCCGCCGCGCCATCAGTGGGGCGGGTGAATGTGGTGGGATGGATCGGCGCCAGCGCGACGCTTGGCGCTTTTCTCGGGATTTTGGCGCTGATGTTGTCTTGGCGGGCGTTGCCTTGGCTGAATGACCCTCCGGGCTCCATCTCGCTCCACTTCAGCTATCTCATTCGCTCGGCCCTGCATGGCGTTTGGAGCTGGGCATTTTCAGATGCGGCCCGCAGTTATGCCCAATTTCTGGAATCGCTGTCTGCGGGGGAGAGGATTGCTCTGATCTCTCGCGTGATGTTTGCGCTGTGGGTCGCGTGCCTGCCCGCGGTGTTCCTGGCGAAGATCTACCTCGCTCCGCGCAATGGCCTGCTTGTGCTGAGAGGATCGGCGCGCCATGTGGGCGCCCAAGCGGTCGAGGCGCTGAATTTGGTGCTCGCGGACCGGGTCAAGCGCCGGCCTGATCATCCGATTGCCCCGGACGTGCCTTATCCAGCTGACATGTGGACTAGGCACGTCCTAGTGGTGGGAGGCGTGGGCTCTGGCAAATCGACGGCGCTCAAGCCGATGATCCAAGCGGTGATCGAGGCGGGCGAGAGCCTGCTCCTTTTCGATCCGAAGGGAGAGTTCACAAAGGGCTTTGGCGAGCCAGAGATCATGGCGCCATGGGATGCCCGGTCCCTGGCGTGGGACATCGCGAAGGACATGCGGAACATCGGGGACATGCGGCGGTTCGCCGCAGCGATGATCAAGGAGGCCCAGGACCCGATGTGGTCCAACGCGGCGCGGCAGATCGTGGTCGGCTTCATGATCTATTTGAAGACGACGCGGGGAAGCGCGTGGGGATGGCGCGAGCTCGCCGAGATGATGTCGATCCCGCAGGCCAATATTCTGCAAATCATGGAGGCGTGTCATCCGGAGGCGATGCGGTCGGTCGAGAAGGCGTCGGTTACGACGCAGGGCATTTTGATCAATCTCTCGTCGTTCTGCGCGTCGATCTTTGACCTAGCCGAGGCTTGGGGCGAAACACCGGAGGATCGCCGCATCAGCTTTGTGGAATGGGCGCATGGTGGGACACATGGCGGTGAAGGGGGCTGCGGTGTTGAGGAGGCCGTGGGCAGGCAAAGTGCTGGGAAGGGCTGCGGGCCAGTTGAGGGGGCAGATGGCCGGAAGGGTGGAGGGGGGAATTCCCGCGGAGCACGCCGGCAAATCATTCTGCAAGGGCATGGCGCTTATCCGGAACTTACCAAGGGCTACTTGGAGGGCATCATTGGCACCGTCTCGGCGATCGTGAATAGCGTGGAGATGGACGACGACGAGAGCCGCAAGCTGTGGATCATCGCCGATGAGTCGGCGCAAATGGGCAAAGTGCCGATCCGGCCGCTCTTGGAGGTCGGCCGCTCGCGGGGCGTGCGCTGCATTTTGGCTTGCCAGGACTTGGCGCAGCTAGAGGAGATCCATGGAGCGCTCATGGTGAAGGCGATGGTGTCGATGGCCGGCACGGTCCTGGTCGGGCAGCTCATGCAGGGCGACACCGCGGAGCAGATGTGCAAAGCTTTGGGCTCAAGGGAGGTTGAGCGATCGAATATCTCCTATGCTGGTAATGGAGGGAGTGGCTCAGGGAGCTCGACGACGCTTTCGTTCGCACGGGACGAAATTGCCATCTACAAGCCATCGGAGCTGGGTTCCCGCCTCGGCCCAACCCCCGATGGCAAAGGTGTTCGCCTGGCGCTCTTTACCGGTGGCCAAGCATACGAGCTGTTCTGGCCCCATTACAAGATGAAAAAGGCGCGGGCTGCTCACGTGCCGGCTGCATGGACTCAAGATGTCAGCCGAGGTGCGGGCTTTGTTGGCAGCCCTGCGGCATCCTCCCCGGCCCCGATCGCAGCATCAACCCTAGCCGCAGCTCCAATCCCAGCCGCAACCCCAGCCGCAACCCCAGCAGAAACCCTAGCCGCAACCCCAGTTGCAACAATATCGCCAGCCGCAAAGGCAACTCCAATCTCTGGCACAGCCTCAGTGGCAGCTCCTGCATCAGCAGTGCCAGCAGCAAGCACGGCTCTAATTCCAGCCGGGCACACTGAGCCAAACACTTTTTATCCCGATTCGTCTGGCTCGTTCGCTTTTTCCCGTGTTCCACTTGGAGCCAGCGTTGACTCGCCAGCATCGAGGACAGATTTTCGCCCGGAACTTGCGCCATTGACCAAAATTGAGCCGGTGCGCAGTGAGCTGCCCAGCGATTTGCACGACTTGCCGAGCGTGGAGGAGCTATCAGCTATGCTGAATGAAGCTCTTGATCTTAAAAAAAAGAGGGCATCCAAAAAGACTGGCGATGCGAGGAGCGATGCGCTCAATGACTGATGAATTTGCATCTTTGGCCGAACGATGGCGGCGACCGTTCGTCGCAGTCTTGCCAATTTCCTGGCAAGCAATCGGCGAATAACCACGCGCCAAAGCAGTCCCTTGCATAGCTGAACGGAAGAAGCATATCTAATGCTGCCGGCAAGGGCCGCAAGGAATGGTGCGGGGACGTGGCCAGCATCAGCGGCGAAGGCGGTGGGAGGGCAGGGCCGGAGCAAGAAGCCAGGTGTTGGATGTCGAAAACATGCTGTATGGGAGGTTTGATGAAAAAAATGAAATCAAGACGAGAAAACGGTTTCAATTGCTCGGGTTTCATCATCAATAGGCTGTGCCGTGCGGAGGTGCGCGAAAGCCCACGAGGTGCCTCGTTAGCCACTCAAGCCATTGCTAACGAAGACGAGGTCCTAGCTGATCTGGATGTCGACCTTGTTGGGGACTTGGGCAACGACCAGGATTTGTTGTCTTCAAGTGACCGAGCAGGTATTGGCGCACCCATTGAAGCCCCTATTGAAGAGGAGGTCCCCATTGAAGAGCTCAATACTAAATTTCGAAAGAGCTGCATTCAAGATCGGCAAGCTGATAAGGAAAAATACGCGGGGATGCTTTTTGTAAAGCTGGAACTCTGCGTTTACGTGCACAGCAAGTTAAAGGAACGTGGCGGTGTGGAGCGAACCAGCTTGTCGCGGGAACTGGTAAATGTGATCCGAAAAATGCTAACGGAGCAGGCGCACATGGATCGAGTTCATCAAAGAATTTGCGGGGCAAGCCTGGCGCCGCGCGCGTTTTCCCAAGACCAGAAGGGCGGCCATCAGGATATTGATCCCCAATAGGTCTTTGTAATGTAGGGGGGGGGACGAACTGATCAGGTCTTCATAGTGGCAAAAATAAGAGGTGAGACATGCGTGTCGAAAACCCAGCTGTGCAATTTAACGGACATGCTCGCTCTGCAGGCGAAAATGTTGGAAATAAAGCAGACGTGAAATCTGAGATCGCTCTCACACTGATTGAAGCGATGAAGAACGGGAATACCCCCTGGCAAAGACCTTGGGCGGCGCAAGCTCTCAGGCCAGTGAATCTCGCCACGAACAACGGATATCGAGGCATAAATAGGCTGCTGCTTGCTTTGGGGAGCTGTCTTGATGCTGAGGGACGCTCCGATCCTCGGTGGGCAACCTATCAGCAGGCGCAAGCAAATGGCTGGCAGGTCAGGCGTGGCGAGAAAGGGACATCGATCGTGAAGTTGGTTGAAGTCGGGAAATCTGCGAGCCCGGATGCACATCAAAGCTCTTCTGCTGGCAATCGTCAACCTGCCGGCAGCGTCAGATCTAATGCCAATGCCAATGCAAATGCCGGAAGTGGAAGTGGAGGGGGCGGGGGAGGCGCGGGCGGTGGACTTTCAGGTGCGCGGAATGCGCAGGCGGGAGAGGCCGAGCGCAAGGCTTTCGCGCTGCGCCGATACGTCGTCTTCAATGCTCAGCAAATGGATGGCGTGCCACCTCTTGAAGCCCCATCTGAAAAGCTGTTCGATCCTGTTGCCCGGGCGGAGGCGGTGATCCAGGCTCTCAAAGAAAAGACGGGCTTACTCGTCGTTCATGGTGGCACCGATGCATGCTACGTGCCGGCCCTGGATGAAATACGTCTGCCGGCCAAAAAGTCATTCCATAGCGTCTATGACTACTATGCGACGGCCCTTCACGAGGGGGCGCACAGCACGTTGCACAAGAAGCGGCTGGACCGGCAGGAGGCGATCGCCAAGCGTTGGGGCGACGAGGCATATGCCGTGGAAGAGCTGAGGGCGGAGATCTGCTCGGCGATCCTGGCGGCCGAGACAGGCGTGCCAATGTCTCAAAGCCACATCGACAACCACGCGGCCTACCTTCAGCACTGGATCAAGGCTGTGAGCACTGATCCGATGGCCATTTTCTCTGCAGCGAAGGATGCCGAGCTTATGGCGGAATACATGCTGGGCTTGGAGCGGAAGATGGCGGCGATCGAGCCGCACAAGGAATGGATCGAAGAGTATGACAACGCGAGGAGCGCATAATTATTTCCCTTCAGCTGAGCTAACTGATAATCTTGGCCTCAAGTTCATCGAGGGCGAAGTTGACGAAAAATAAATTCCCATGTGAATCAAATTTTTCACCATTTTAGTTGATTTTGTGATACTATATCGCAGTGGAATAGAGTGGCACCCGAAAACCCGCACGGGAAGATATTCCATACCTGCCCAATTCCAAGTCTAATCAGCTTACGGAAACAGGTCCGGTAAAGCCATGTGCTCATTATGAGGCGGGGGTATCAAGCTGTGAATGTGTTGTAAGTGCAAAACAAGATCCGCGTGCAATAGAGGGTCCTTCTAAGCCTAAAAAGACCAAACCTGTAAAGGCAGAGTCTGTAAAGGACAAGTCAGCGAAGGCTGGGTCTAAAAAGGCCAAGTCGACAAAGGCGAAGTCCGAAAGTGGCAAGCCAGCGAAGGCGAAGTCCAAGAGGACCAAGTCAACAAAGGCGAAGTCTGATAAGGCGGCTAGCTGCGTAACCGTGGCAATGCAAGAAGGTGTGTTTGATGTGATCTCAAAAGCGGAGGTAATAATGAAAAGTTCGAAGAAAGTTAGTGCAGTGAAGAAGTTAGTAGGTTGGATGATGTTTGCAACAGCAATGAAAATGAGCATGCTTCCGTAAGCTGATTAGTGATAAAAAGACCCGCCGAAGCGGGTTTTTTTTCGCCCATCGCTTTTGCTAAAGCGGCTTAGCCGATCGACACGTGCCCGTTCTCGATCGAGCTGGAGCGACCCACTAATTTGTGCGAGGCGATCATCGCCAGCAAGCCCACCGGCATGGCCGAGTCACTGATGCTTCGAAGATTAGCAGGACGCTTTTCGCGGCGGCGTTGTTAGATGATATCGGCATGCCTCTGCCTCTGCCATTAGCGACATGGCCTATTGGCCCGTAGTGAAAGATTTTATGGGCGATGGGTATGCGAGCTAAAGATTTGGATAAGCGCCTCACCCCGCATGCAAGCCAGATGCCTTACTTGGACAGGCTCAGGAGGCTAACGACTGTGCCGTCTTGAACTCGGAAAGATTGCGACTTGACTTGATATCTCGATGCTTCTCGATCCGAAAACCATAGTTGCCCTCCCTCCGTTTTTATTCTTGTTTTGCCCTCGCCTTCACCATACACCAAATCAAAAGCCTCGGTGTCATAGTGCAGCTCTCTATTGAGGAATAGATTCTCAGGTGCTTTGGGGCTTTTGAAAAACCACGCAAGACCCCTGCGAACATGACACACAACCCATGCAGGGGCTGTGGATGTTCGAACCATCTTAATGCACGTTGCGGTTATGCTGGCGTTGAACGTTGCGCCGAGTTTTTGCGCGCTGTCGATAGTCAGAGGCTTGCCACATGCAGCTGGAATGAATAGATAGCTAGGGAGCAAAAGCTGGCTAGCGAAGCTATTCGCAATGGCTTCGCCGTCGCGCGATGCATCGCTATGTGGACCTATGTCTTTGCTCGTGCAAAGAAAGCCGCTGCGTCCGCGATCAAGTTTCAAGTGCCCAAGCTCATGTGCCAGTGAGAACCTCTGCCTAGTAATGATGCTCTTGGAATTGATGGTGATGACAGCTTTGTCCCCATCCGCAACAAGCCGGGCCTCGCAGCCGCAAAGAGGGCGACGATGGACGGTTGCTCCCATGTCGAATGCTATCGCATCCAAGTCGATGTCGACGGGGTCGGATATGCCATAGTTCCACAACAAGGCCTCTGCAGGGCTAAGCTGGGAAAGTTCAAAGGGGGTCATGATTGTCCTTGACCGCCCCCATCTCAATAAAATCATCCCAGAGCGATAACCAGTCGTCGTCGGAAAGTGTTTTTCCATCGCGGAATGCGACGGCTAAATTGGGCCTGATTGCCAAAACAGCTTGTATGCGTTGCTTGATTGATTCCAAGCTAGGTCGCGAGCGCGGCTCAGTCGCCCTGTTTTGCTGAGACTCAGCCAGGCGCTGCCGTGCCAACGCTAGCTTTTGCCGCTTGGCTTCCGCGATGAGTTTCATAGCGCTTGAGCGAAACTCATTGCCGAGCTTGGCAGTGTCGAGTCCATCCTCTTGCGCTTCCTGCATTAGTTGTTCGTCCGTTAAAGCATCCACCTCGTCACTGAGAGCCGCTGCGATTCGGTTTGCTTTGCGGAGCAAATCTTTTTGGGTGTGGTGAGTCATTTTGTCCTCCGTCCACGAAAAATAACGTCTGCGCCACGGCGCAATTTTTTCCTTGCCGACTCGTATTCCGTGACGGTCAGTCCGAATTCTTCGATGAGAACACCCCGTGGTGTTCCGTCTTCCAGAGCTGCCAACACGAGTTCGACGTTGTCATCTCCTTTGAAATGCGCTTTCAGCTCTTCGATATCGGCTTGCAGCGCAAGGAACGCGGCATTTTCAATAAGGAGATCATCTGTGCCAGGTGCGCCTGCGATGTGAGCCAGGTTGCCATCCGAGTATCTGTCATCGTCAAGGTCACATTCAAGTGTTTCATTGATCACTTGTTTTAATCCACGCTGGCCGTTTGCAATACTCTTCATCGCCCCGAATATGAAAATTTCAAAAGGCAAATCCAATGGCCAATGGCGCGTTCCCTGCAATGTTCGAACAATTGCTTCATTGAACAATGCCATCGGATCTCCATCTGGCGCGCCGCCAGTCCAATATTTCATTTTCTTGCATAGGCGAATAATGTCCACATCCTTGAAGGCGCCTATGGCAACCTCGAGCCGCGCCGCGATGTCGCTGGGCGCCGCCATATCTACCGGTTCAGATTGTCGCATCGCTTTTTTCTCCTCCGCCACATTGTAGGCTGGCTACATTGAAAAGTCGGACAAAATTTTTTTTTGTCCGACTTTCTGATTTCGTCAGCCTATGTTTATGTGGGGCACTTCCGCCCCATCTTTAAGGAGCATTCCATGGCAAAGAAAAATAATCAACACGTCGTCCCTAATTCGACGGGCGGTTGGGCGGTGCGACGGGAGCATTCTGAGCGTGCGACGGCAATTTTGCCGACAAAACAACAGGCTGTCGACCGCGCACGTGAAATCGCTGCAAATCAAGGCGTCGAACTGGTCATCCACACAAAGGATGGCCGGATTCAAAACAAAGACAGCCACGGAAACGACCCGTTCCCACCACCAGGCTAATGCTTGGCATCATTGGAGAATCGCATGATCGACATTAAATTTAAGGTGGGTGGCCGAGAGGTGAGCCCGAACAATTTGAAAAGCGTTCTGGAAAAAGCCATTTTTCAAAATGTCCGAGACCAGATCGCCTCGCGCGTTGGCCGCATCTCTTGCCCCGAACATGGCAAGTCACCTCAAATAATAGGAGAGGGGCGGGATCTTTCCTCGCTGAAGTTCACGGTCAAAGGATGTTGCGACAAAGCTGTCAATGAAGTGCGACGTCGCATGGGCGCCTAGTCTAGGTGGCGACGAATATTGATGTGAAGGATGCCGCAAGGCCGCTGGAAGCTGCATGCTAAGAAGCGTGCGGCTTTCAGCCTGTATTTGCAAGTCGCCGGCTTTGATTAACTAAGCGTGGCGTGAGCAGTTTAGGATCAGCTGGGCTGGTGCAAGCTGAAAGTATTCGGATGCATTGAAGAGAAAATATGCGCCATGAGTTGTGGCAACAAAACAAAGGGCGCGCAATGAGAACTGAACAAGAAATTTTCGATGAGCTGGGCGCGTTATGCGCATCACCGCGCGGCAGGGCGATGATCAACAACTGAAAACCGATTTTGACAAGGCGATCCAGGCATCGTGTAATCGAAGGTAGCCGCCGGCTATCAGTCTCCATCAGGCTACTGGTGGACAATTGGGACCAGCGCAGCTCACCCTGCGAGTATAAGTGGGTCACAGAAAATAATTTGCATGAGGGTCCATTTGACCCGTCCCGATACGATAAAAGTTTAGGAAGTGACGGGTGCAAATCGGCCGAACGAAAGCCTTGATTTCACTCGATCTCCTTCCCTTTTATGGGGTCATTTTGCGTGCAAAATGACCCATGTTAAGTTGCACTGAAAATTGACCCACTTTCCCCACGAATTTGCAACGGAATCTGACCCACGTTAGTAGCACAATTCCACCTGTCTTATCGGCAGGAGATCGGAGTGATCAACGTGGCTCTACTCGGTATCATTCGACGCTGGCACCTTCGTGACCAGATCCCAATACGAGAAATCGCCAGGCGACTGGATATCTCTCGCAATACCGTCCGACGCTATCTGCGATCGGAAACCACTGAGCCCTCCTATGCGGAGCGGCGATCAGTTAGGGAAGCGCTGATTTATTCTCCAGTTGCTGTTCACGGCAGCGCGCCGACCTGAGACAATAGCGACACGTTCATTGCCCCGCCACCGATCATGCAAAAGAGCTTCTCAGACCTCGA